>VXOZ01000464.1 GCA_009839775.1 Chloroflexota bacterium
TTGGCACGGTCAATACTTGGAAAATCGGGGCGAGTCGGGGCTTTACGCGCTTCGTATGTTGGTAGGGCAGAAAGAGAAAGGTTGCGACACCAATCCCCGTGATAGCAGCCGCCACTGGTGGGCCGAATTCCACGCTCGTAACACTCATGAGCGCCCCGAGCAAGAGCACGCCAATGGCTTGCCCGCCGGTGGTCGCCGTATACAGCAAGCCGTTAGCGCGGCCGTAGTGCGTATCGGCGGTAACATCGAGCAGTTGGGTGGTGCTCGAGATCCACATGGCTGCGGCGCCCCACCCCCACATCGCGGCGGCAAGCAGCAGAAGTTCGAAGCGATTGAGCGCAAAGGCGGCAATGGCAAAGAGCGAATACGTGGTCGCGCCCAACACCGTGCTCCAATACTCACCCAAGTAGTAGAGGGTATACGCGACCACGGCCCGCCACACGAGGAAGGAGATGTATACCAGCGCAAGTACGGTAGCTGCTTGGAAAGCGCTTGTTACCCCTTTGTCCGTGAGGTAGGGGATGAGAAACTGCTGGAACGCGCTGGCGCCCATGAAGACAAAGAAGAAGCCTGCGCTGAGGATGATTACGGTGCGCGGCAGTCCGGCCGCAGGCCGCGAAAGAAAACGCAGCATTTTCACGTAGTATCGTCTCTCTAGTCCGGGGAGTAGCTGATCGGCACAATGGCATCCATTAGACTCAAGCAGGTTGCCTCAAGTGGTCTCGATCCTAGGCCTGTTTGGATACCGTCGGAGTGCCTAGGCGCACGTATTCCGGCAGCGGCGCGCCAATCAGCGGCCGCACGTAGTCCAGGAATGCCGTGGTTACATAGTTGCCCGCTTCATTGAGATACGCCTCAGGGAGCGGTCGCTCTTTGCCCGCAACGTCGTCCACGGCAATGAGACTGGTAGTGACTGCGTACTCCGGGCCAGGCTCTCGTTCCAAGGTAATCATCTTAGCCGTTGCACCGGAGGCCGCCGCCGTCACCCCGGCTTTGCCAACACGATAGGATTCCTCAAGGTCTACCGAGGAAGCGAGCGACATGCACGCGCGCTGCATTGTACCGGGCTTGTCGGTGCGGCTCTTCAGTCCCAACTCGTTTGCGACTAATTCGGCAAGGAGCGTGCTCACGCCCCCAAGTTGGCCCCTACCGAACACATCCCGGTCCACGGCGCGATCCGATGCAAACAGGAGTTCACCGTCCGGCCGGCGCAGTCCTTCGCAGACGGCGACGTGGACGTACCCGAAACGGTCATAGGCAGCTTGGACCTCCTGCAGGAAGCGCTCCTGGGTCAACGGTCGTTCGGGAACAAAGATGAGATGGGGCGGGTCGGCCTCTTCCCGCTTGGCCAGCGCGGTCGCGGCAGTTACCCACCCCGTATTCCTGCCAAACGTCTCCAGGATTTTGACGTGGTCGTGGGTACGCAGCGCCCAGGAATCCGCGCCGCCGTCCAGCGCGGCAAGCGCCGCAAACCGTGCCGCGCTGCCGTAGCCGGGGGTGTGATCCGTCCCCCAAAGGTCGTTATCGATCGTCTTCGGTACTGCGATAGCATTCAAATCATAACTGCTCGCCTGCGCCCAGCGATTGACCGCTTGCACGGTGAGGGCCGAGCCATTGCCGCCTATGTAGATAAAGTAGCGCACATCATGGGCTTTGAGCACTTCCAATACGCGCTCGGCGTCCGATTCCGTCAGGCCATAGCGGCAGGAACCCAGGGCGGCAGAAGGAGTTTGTCGGAGCGCATCGAGCAGCCGTGCCGGCGCATTGGTCAGGTCTACGAACTGTTCGTGCAGCAAGCCTTCTATGCCGTTGCACATCCCGTAGACCGTGTCTACGGCGTCACTCTGCAGCGCCGCTGCGAGCACACCTGCCAGCGTATTGCTTAGTGTGGCGGTTGATCCACCGGACTGTCCGACGACGAGGGTTCCACTCATGTTGCCTTGCTTATGGTGTCGTGAGAGACGAATTCGGTCCTGTCCATACGATGCAGTGAAAGACAGCGACGGGCACTACAAACCCAGTTTTGGTAATCCAACAGATCGGGAAATTGCCCCGCCACCAAAGTGTCCGGGGCATTGCTTCTAATGCATGCTACTGTCTGCGTAGATGACCGTCAATTAAAGGCCACCCATGCCCTGCTCCACAACATGAGGCTCGATTCTTCTCGGTATAATTGCTTGAGAGTGTGTTCGCGATTTACGCGATAGTTATGTGGAGTTAAAACTCTTTCAGCGATTTTCAAGGAGTGTGAGTATGAGACTGAAAGACAAAGTTGCCCTGATTACGGGCAGCGGCAGCGGCATTGGGGAAGCCATGGCCTTGCGCTTTGCCGCCGAGGGCGCGGCCATAGCCGTAGTAGACCTTAATCAAGAGGGCGCTGAGCGCGTAGCTTCCGCCATTCAGGAGGCGGGTGGGCAGGCGCACGCCTTCAAGGCAGACGTTGCCTCCGAGAACGATGTGCGCGGCGTGCTGCAAGGCACACTGGACGCGTTTGGGGAAGTGCACATTCTCGTGAACAATGCGGCGGTTTATGTGGACAAGGACGTGGAAGGCACGACTGAGGCTGAGTGGGACTATATTATGAACATCAACCTCAAGAGCCTCTTGTGGACGTGCAAGCACGCGCTGCCCGCTTTGAAAGAGACGCGCGGGAACATCCTGAATATCGCCTCAATGGTCGGCGTGCACGCGCAACCGCACTCGATAGCCTACTGTACGTCGAAGGGCGGCGTGATTGCCTTTACGCGAGCGCTGGCGCTGGACTGTGCCCAATATGGGGTCCGGGCCAACTCACTCTGTCCGTCGAGTGTGAGTACGCCGCTGTTTGAGAGCTTCCTGAATATGCAGCCCGACCCGGACGCGGCGCGCGCCAGCGTTTCGGCGCGAGCCCCACTGGGGTACATTTCGACACCACAACAGATGGCCGACGCCGCACTCTTTCTCGTCTCGGATGAAGCGACCTTCCTGACAGGCACGGAACTCTACGCCGACGGCGGCGGCACGCTGGGGTACAGAACTGGATAGTACTGGGTAAATCGGCCGACAAACCGGCTTTCGCTCAAGGTTGCTATTGCCGCATTCGTGGCCTAGTCATCTCCAGCCGGCAGGATCTCCGCGCCAACGCTAATCGTGCCTTCAGTCAATATCTCAGCACGCAGGCCGCCGCGGTGCATGAGATGATTGATGATGTTGGAGCGGCCGCTGGTCTCCGCCAAGTTCGCGCAGGGTTCGCAGAGCAGTAGTCCCCGCAGGCGCACGTCGCCAAGCGTAAACTCCCGCTCGATGAGGTGGTTGAGCGGCACGCCGGAGACCAAGACGTTGCGACGCGAAAGCTCGGGTTCAAGGCGGTACCCATACTCTCGCTCGAGCGCGTCGAGACTCTCACGCTCTATCAGTGTGATTTCCCGGTGAGGACCCGCACGATCGGAATACGTAGCGTTTCCAATATAGTAGCGGTCGCCCTCAATGCCTTTGCCCGGAACTACGTGAACTTCCTGCTGCGACACCATGGGCTCCTTCCGAGCCGGGGCGGTATAGATGCCGAGTACTTTCCCTTGGAACATGCTGTTCTCCTTAGTTGAAAACTGAGAAATAGTGCGCAAAGAAACGACTGGGGTCTACCGTATCTGCTACTTGATGTAGGCCGGTGGCATTGTCTGCCTGCCAGTGCATGAAGCCCGCAAGCTGTCGGCTCTCAAGCTCTACCTGCACATTACCGCGTGCAAATGTGCAAATGCTTTCGTCAAAGATCGTGGCGGCCGCGAGCGGATCGTGGAACGTGATTTCGTCCCGACGCCGGAAGAAGACCTCAGCGAACGCCGCCACGGGGCGCAGCAACGGGGCTTGAAAACGTGCCTGGACTTCACTCGCGGGCATGCGGACCTGCCGGGTGACGTCGAGGCCGTGTGACCGATGGGTTGCAACCGTACTCTGGTAGACAATGGCCGCGGCATGGGGATCGCACGAGGCATTCCATTCC
>VXOZ01000018.1 GCA_009839775.1 Chloroflexota bacterium
TCAACGATGACGACATTCTGCATTTCCATCGTTCAGTTTCCTCTCTGTGAGGCGCCCACGCCTGAGGGGCACCATTTCGATTTGGTCACGTCGCAGTGTAGCGGTTGGGCCGGACACAGCTACGCCAAGTTGATGTTGCCGAAGAAAGAAAAAAAACGCGATGGCGGAATCGGCGTGAGTTACCAAGGGTCGTCGTCTTCCTCGGAGCATTCGTCCTCCAGGGGAACGGATCCCGGCACGGGCGCGGGGGCCGGGGCAGCTGGATCGGCGCGGTCGTATAGATCCCGGAGCTTGTGTCGGGCGACGTCGTAGGGATCGGTGGCGAGGTAGGTCTGGTAGTTGAGGCGGGCGCGCTCGTTGGGGGCGAACATCTCGCGAACGATGGCGTCGAGGGCGTTGAGCCGGCGATAGCCGGAGGCGTTGGAGTTGGCTTGTCGCCAGAGTCGGTCGATGTTGGCTCGGAAGTGGAATGGATTGGGCACGATGTGCTCCTGTTGGCTGTTAGGACGTGTGTTCCCATTGTATCGGGGTCAGGCGAGGATGGGACGTGGGCGACTCAGGGGTTACCTTCTGCATGGGAGTTGCCATATGGAGACCGCCCTGAGGGCCTATCTGAAGCAGGTACGCGCTGTCCGCAGCAGCGGCCAAGCGACTGAACCGAGCTACTACAGCGCTCTGGGCGCGCTCATCGAGGCGCTCGGAGGCCAGGGGGCGAAGGGGATCAGCCAACCGAAGGCGCAGGAGTACGGCGTTCCCGATTTCATTGTCGAGCGCAATGGTGCGCCGATCGGCCACATCGAGTGCAAGGACATCGGAGTCAACCTTGATGAGACGGCTGAGTCAGAACAGCTGACGCGGTATCGGGAGGCACTTCCAAACCTGATTCTGACCGACTTCCTCGAGTTTCGGTGGTATGTGGGCGGGAAGCAGCAGGCGACTGGCAACCTGACAAGGCGTGGCGACGAGACGCTAAAGGCGCGGCCAGGCGCCAGCGGCGAAATCTCGGAACTCTTCAACTCCTTCTTTTCTGCTGAAGCTGTGACTGTCACTGACGCTCCACAATTGGCCAGACGGATGGCTGCCAAGGCCAAAATCCTACGGGTCCACCTGGAGAACATTTTGGCTGATGAACCGGATGGGGCTGGATTCCTTTCCGACTTGCTAAAGAGCTATCGAGAGATCCTGTTTTCGAACCTCAAACCCGACGAATTCGCAGATATGCAAGCGCAGACCGTCGCGTACGGATTCTTCGCTGCCCGACTCCTGCATGAAGGCAGCCCGGGAGAGTTCACTCGTCAATCGGCCGCGTTTGCCCGATTCACCCCGTTTCTGACAGACGTGTTCAACCGTATTGCCGGGCCTCAAGCTGACACCCGGATTACCTGGATCCTCGAGGATCTAGCGCTACTGCTCGCAAATGCGGACATGAGTGCAATCCTCGAAGACTTTGGCAAGAAGAGAGCGCAAGAGGACCCCGTCGTCCACTTCTACGAGGACTTCCTAAGAGCCTATGATCCCGATTTGAAGGAGTTGCGTGGGGTTTACTACACGCCGGAACCGGTGGTCTCTTACATCGTCAAGAGCGTCGATTCGTTGCTGAGGTCCGAATTCAGCATTGAAGATGGCCTGTCAGACACTACCGAGATTCAGATCGAGGACGAATCCGGTGTACCACTCGCAGGCCCACGGGTGTTGATTCTTGACCCTGCCGTGGGCACTGGTACGTTTCTCCGCGGCGTCATTGCCCATATACGGGAGTCAGTCGCCGACAAAGGGCAGGCCGGCGCATGGTCCAGCTACGTGGCCGAACATCTACTCAATCGTATCTTCGGATTCGAGCTCTTGATGGCTCCGTACACCATTGCCCACCTCAAGTTGGCAATGGAGCTCGCTGGCCCAGGGTCCAAATTTACGCTGCCCGACGGCCAGCGCCTCAACATCTTCCTGACCAACTCGCTAGAAGAAGCGCATGAATCCGCTAGTGGGCCAATGTTCGGCGCGGAGATTGCGCGCGAAGCCGGGCAGGCAGATGCTGTGAAGCGCGACCGCCCCGTAATGGTGATCCTTGGCAATCCTCCTTACTCTGGCCACTCGGCCAACAATGGCAAGTGGATAAAGCGGCTGTTACGTGGTCAGAACGACTCCTCGCCAGAGAACTATTTCAGCGTTGACGGGAGAAAGTTAACCGATCTAGGCGAGCAAAACACTAAGTGGATCAATAATGACTACATCAAGTTTGTCCGTTTCGCGCAGTGGCGGATCGAGAGGACCGGCGAGGGCATTCTGGCATTCATTACAGATCATAGCTACCTCGATGGCCCGACCTTCAGGGGCGTTCGGGAATCGTTACTTTCAGTATTCGACGAGGTTTTCATACTTGACTTGCACGGCAATAGCAAGAAGCAGGAACGGTCGCCCGACGATGGAGTCGACCACAATGTTTTCACCATCACCCAGGGAGTTGCCATATCCATATTTGTAAAGAGGGCACGAGAGTCTGCAAGCCCGACCCGCGTACGTCACGCGGATCTGTGGGGTGTTCGCGGCAAGGATGGCGAGCCAGGAAAGTACTCATGGTTGTCGCAACACTCTGTGAGAGACACAGAGTGGAAGGATTTGGACCCTAGATCTCCGCAATACGCATTTGTTCCGAGAGATGACGCACTGGCTGATGAGTATGAGCAAGGTTGGCCATTGCGCGGGGCTTTCCCGGTGAATTCGGTCGCCATCGTTACGGCAAGAGATCAGCTTGCGATTCAGTGGACCGCAGACGACATGCGAAGTGTGGCTAAAGAGTTTGTCTCCCTCTCGGAGGAAGCAGCACGGAGTCGATATCTGTTGGAAGCAGATTCTAGTGATTGGTCGGTAAGCGCAGCGCAAGAGGATTTGCGTTCACACCCTGATATTGAGCAGCATGTTCGGCCCATCTTGTACCGGCCCTTTGATACCCGATACTCGTACTATACAGGGCGAACTGGCGGGTTTATGTGCAGACCGCGCAGGAGGGTGATGGAACATATCGTCGGAAAAGAAAATCTGGCGATATGCGTCGGTAGAGCGGGACAGGTCACTGGAGCGCCTGTGTGGGACCTAGTCACAGCAAGTCGGACGGCGTCTGACTTCAACCTGTTTCGACGTGGCGGCAACTGCTTCTTTCCTCTGTATCGGTATCCTAAGTCGCAGAGCGCAGCAGAGAAAGGATTGGAAATCAATGTTCACTCTCCAATCCCAAACCTCCGTGACACCTTTGTTGCCGCGCTAGAAGCAGGTACACGACTTAAGTTTGTTGCGGGCGACAGGGGAGGTCGAGGGGGAACATTCGATGCCGAGGACGTGATGGGCTTCATATATGCGATTCTCCATAGTACTGGCTATAGGTCAAGGTACGCTGACTTCCTGATGACGGATTATCCAATTATTCCGATTCCCCGAGATGGAGATCTCTTCGTCAAGCTTGGAGAGCTTGGAGAAAGGCTTCTTGCTTTGCATGTGATGACGATATCCGCTGAGTTCAGTCCTAGGTTTGACGTTGACGGTACTGGGCGCGTAGACGGAGTGGAGTTTAGAGAGCATCACGGTGGAGACTCAGGAGATGTCTGGATCAACAGGGCGCAGTACTTTGAGAACGTCCCTGAGGCTGTCTGGAACTTTACAGTTGGGGGATATCATCCTGCGAGGCAGTGGCTGTTGGATCGTGTGGGCAGACAGGTGGGTATCGAGGAAGTTGCACAGTATCAGAGAATCTGTGGATTGCTTGGTGAGACACAAGAGATCATGGCTAAGGTTGACGATGTGATTGATGGGTGTGGCGGGTGGCCACTAGGAGGACAGAAGCTGTGAAGTAAGCCGCGGCGGGCCCCCCCCGGGGGGGGGGCGGGGGGGGGGGGTGGGGCCCCGGGGGGGTTTAACCCCTCAATGTTTATTAGATAATGGAGGGGGGGGGGGGGGGGGGGGTGATAATCAAAA
>VXOZ01000435.1:0-313 GCA_009839775.1 Chloroflexota bacterium
TAAGAGCCCGGTCCCTGCGCGAGGAAACCGGCGCGGGGATTATGGACTGCAAGCGGGCTTTGGAGGAAGCGAACGGCGACCACGCCGCCGCCAAGAAGCTGCTGGGCGAGCAAGGTTTGGCGAAAGCGGAAAAACGCGCGGATAGAGAGGCGTCCCAGGGCTTGGTGCACTCGTATATCCACGGCGACGGGCGTGTCGGCGTGCTGGTGGAAGTGAACTGTGAGACGGACTTCGTGGCGCGCACGGAGGAATTCCAGCATCTCGTCCACGAAATCGCCTTGCACGTTGCCGGCATGAGTCCGGAATTCGTGAA
>VXOZ01000435.1:323-3949 GCA_009839775.1 Chloroflexota bacterium
TGATCCGTCATTGACCCTTGCCGATCTCGTCAAGCAGACGATAGCGAAGACCGGCGAGAACATCGTCGTGCGGCGGTTTTGCCGCTACGAGCGGGGCCTGTAGAGAGCACGCGAGAGACGCGTGCTTTTTCCTAAATAGGCGCTGGCGACCCGGCGCCGCACCAGCAAAGAGGACCTATGGCACAACTACGCTATAAGCGCGTGCTGCTGAAGATCGGCGGCGAAGCGCTTATGGGCAAGGGGAAGGGCGAGTATGGCATAGACCTCGCTATTGCGCGCGACATCGCCAAGCAGGTCGCCTCCGCCAAACGCCTAGGGACGCAGATTGGGGTTGTGATTGGTGGGGGCAATATCTGGCGGGGCGAGTTGGCCGCCGACCAGGGCATGGATCGCGCGACCGCCGACTACATGGGCATGCTGGCTACGGTCATAAACGCCTTGGCGCTCCAGGACGCCGTAGCGAGGGAAGGCTTGGACGCGCGAGTCCAGACGGCAATCGAGATGCGTGAAGTTGCCGAACCGTACATCCGCGCGCGCGCCATCGACCATCTGGAACAGGACCGAGTCGTCATCTTCAGTGCGGGCACCGGGAATCCCTTCTTTACGACCGACACGGCGGGCGCGCTGCGCGCCATGGAGATCAACGCGGAGGTGCTCATCAAGGCTACGAAGGTTGACGGCGCGTATGAGAGCGACCCCGTCATCAATCCGCACGCCAGGAAGTTCGACTACCTTTCGTACCTGGACGCATTGAACATGGGCTTGAAGGTGATGGACAGCACCGCCATCTCGCTCTGCATGGAGAATAACCTGCCAATTGCCGTGTTCAAGCTGGAGAATGCCGGCGCATTGGAACGGTTGCTGCAAGGAGAACCAGTTGGGACCCTGATAGGAGAGAGGGACGATGCTGGAGCCAATTCTTGAGGACACAGAAATCACCATGGGCCTGGCTACGGAGGCGCTGCAACGCGATATCGCCCGTATTCGCACCGGCAGAGCCTCCACCGCGCTCGTCGAGGAAATTGCAGTTGAATACTACGGCACGGAGATGCCCCTTAACCAGGTCTCTACCATCCTTGTGCCTGAGCCGCGGCTCATCGTCATTCAGCCGTGGGACAAGCAGTCCATTCCGGCTATCGAACGGGCGATCCTGAAGTCGGAACTCGGCATTACCCCCAACAACGACGGTACCGTTATCCGTATCGCGTTGCCCCAACCCACCGCGGAGCGACGTCAAGAGCTCGCCAAGATGGTCCGGCAACGCGCTGAAGAGGCCCGCGTTGCCATCCGCAATAGCCGGCGTTCCGCGCAGGACGAAATGCGCAAGCAGCAAAAGAGTAGCAGTGTTTCCGAGGACGATGTCCGCCGGGCGCAGGGCGAGTTGCAGAAGCTTACCGACGCTGAGATAGAACGCGTCGATGCCGTGCTTGCCGAAAAAGAAGAGGAAATCCTGACCATCTAACGATGGAACCGACACCTGCCAAATCGCTGAAGACTGCCCCCGAAGTGGCAGAGGAACTTCCCCCGCTGCCCGTAACGCCTGTCCATGTTGGCATTGTGATGGACGGCAACGGTCGGTGGGCGGCGCAGCGCGGACTGCCGCGTTTGGAGGGACATCGCGCCGGTGCCCGCTGCGTGCGCGAAGTGGCCGAGGCAGCGGTGGAATTCGGCGTCAAGGTCCTCACGCTCTATGCGTTCTCCACGGAAAACTGGGCGCGCCCTGAGGCAGAAGTCAGCGGGCTCATGACGCTCCTCGAAGAATCAATTGAACGCGAACAGGGCGCGATCATGGAAAACGAGATCCAGGTTCGCTCCATCGGACGCCGCGACGCTGTGCCCTCTACTTTGCAGATCGCAATCGACCAGCTTGAGGCAGCGACCCGTGGCAACGACCGGCTCACAATAAACTTCGCCTTCAACTACGGCGGGCGCAGCGAAATCGTCGATGCCGTGCGAGAGATCGTCGCGGAAGGCGTGCCTGCTCCCCGCATCTCCGAAGCGACAATTGCGCGGCATCTCTATACCCGCGATCTGCCCGATCCCGATCTGGTTATCCGCACGGCCGGCGAAATGCGGCTCTCCAACTTCCTGCTTTGGCAAGCCGCATACGCCGAGTACTACGCGGCGCAGGTCTACTGGCCGGATTTCGGACGCGAGGAGTTCTACGCCGCACTGGCAAACTACAGCCGCCGCGAGCGCAAATTCGGCGGACTTGCCGGAGGCGACGACTGCGCTGGAAGCGACGACTGCGCCGTAGGCGAAGATCCCGCTGCAAGCGACGACCTCGCTGCAAGCGACGGCCTCGTCAGCAGCCGGAATGGCAAAGCGAAGCAATAGGCGCGGCGAGAAGAGCCGCGCAGCGCAACGCACAGGCTGGCAGGATCTTGCGATCCGCGCGCTGTCGGCGGTAGTTTACGCTCCCCTCTTGCTGGCTCTAGCCTATTTCGGCAACCCCTGGCTGTTGATCGGCATGCTCGTATTGGGCGGGCTTGCGCTGTGGGAATTCGTCAATCTCGTGCGCGGCATGGGGCTTGCCGTGCACCGCGTCACCGCCGGTACCCTCACCCTCGGCTTCTTCTTGTGGCCCTACAGCCTGATCTGGGCCGGCTATGCCGAGTTGGTGATACTCCCGCCGCTCTTCTTTACGTTGATTGTGCTCTGCTCGCTTTGGGTACTGTTATTGCCCCGGGCCCATGATCACGCCCAGGCGTTCACCGGCTGGGGCATGGCGGTGGCGGGCGCGATGTACGTGGGCTGGCTGCTGGGCCACACCGTCGCGCTCCGTGATTACATCTACGTCCGCGGCGAACTGTGGCTGATCTTTGCCCTAGTCGTCACGTGGGCCTATGACACCGGAGCGTATCTCGTCGGCAGAAGCATCGGCAAGCGCCGCGTTTTTCAGCACCTGAGCGCGGGCAAGACCTTGGAAGGCACGCTTGGCGGCGCATTCATCGCGGTCACGGCTGCGGCCCTTTACGCGCAATTCACCCCATTCCCGCTTAGTCCGATTCTGGCGGGCCTCATCGGACTTGCCACGGCGATGGTAGCGCAACTTGGCGACCTGGTGGAGTCACTCCTCAAGCGGGGCGCGGACGCGAAAGAATCCGGCACACTTATCCCCGGTCACGGCGGCGTCCTAGACCGGATAGACAGCCTGCTCTTCACCGGTCCTTTCATGTTCTACGTGGCCCTGATCTGGGCCAGCCTGCAACTTGGGGCGCAGTAAGCCCAAAACCTACTCCCCGACCGCCATCTCCACCACCGGTCGGCCGTCCTCCTCAACCCACACGCCGCAGGGGCCGCCACGCTCGCTGTTGCCAAGTTCTACCACGCTGCCGTCCATGCGCAATACCGGATGGTAGTACTTCGAGACTTTCTCCGCGCTGCCCATGATGTAGTGGCCGATGAGTGAGCGACGAAAACGGTCGGTGGTTCTGTTCGGAAAGCTGCCGTGAATCAGTTGGCCGTTGAAGAAGAGCACGTCACCGGCTTTCATCAGCACCGGCATGGTGTGCACCTGTTCCGGCAGCGGCACGGTGACGTCCGTGAAGCTCTGGGACGTATCGGCCTCTTCGGTGCAGAGTTCGGGCAGGGTGTGGCTGCCGGGCACCACCTGCATACAGCCA
>VXOZ01000266.1 GCA_009839775.1 Chloroflexota bacterium
GGTCCGTATACATCGCCGGTTCTATCTCTTGTCGCATACCCATTCGCGATCGCAAAACCGGGACACTCCTCGGTGGCACCGGCTACGGCTACGGCGCCAGTATTTCGGCGAAAGAGTTGCGTTTTCACGCCCGGGAGCAGGCGGATATCCTCGCCGAATCTGGAGTCGACTTCTTCCTAATTGAGAATCTCTGGGCCGATAACGAATCCCGTGCGATCGCTGCTGAAGCAGCAAAGAGCACCGGGCTACCGGTATGGGTGGCTTTTACCGCCTCACTTGGCCCGGACGGACAGACCGTCAGGATGGACTTTGCCGACGACCGGAACTACAGTGTCGGCTTGGGCGTGCCGATGTGGACCGAGACGTGGCGGACAGTAGACAACGAAAAGACCCTGGCTGAGGCGGTGAGAGAGATCGCCTCTATCGGACCAGACGTGCTTGGCGTGTTCCATAGTAGAATTGGGGACACTACCAAGGCCCTTCAGGTCGTCTTGGATGCGTGGAATGGGCCCATTCTCGCGTATCCGGATGCGGGCAGGGAAGACTACCTCGACACCTGGCAAGATAGTAGTGTGATCAATGAAGAATCTGCGACGGAACTAAGACAGGAGGCCGCGGAGTGGGTCGGCATGGGGGTGCAGGTCATTGGCACGTGCTGCGGATTCGGCCCCAACTACGTTAGCGCTCTTGCGGACGTGTTGGCGGACGAGGTGACGACGCCGCGCGTAAGCGCATAGGTCAGGCTGCTGAGCTGATCCGCTCGAGATCGTGCACAATCGCAGGCAGGGGCTTCGGCATTTTCAGGAGAGAGACTATATGGAGACCAGGTCACTAGTAGTCGTAGGGGCCGGCGTGGCCGGTACTGCCGCTGCCATCGAAGCGGCCCGGTCCGGCGTGCAGGTTACGCTGATCGATGAGAATCCCATCAGCGCGTCCATGATGGGATTAGACGTGCCACTGTACTATGGCAATCGATTTGCGCACTCCCTCGAGGACAGGGACTTGATGCTCCAGCGGGTGTCTGTATCCAACCCTGCACTGCATGAGGCCGAGAGCGCCGGTGTCGACGTTCAGCTCGGCACATGTGTCTGGGGTGCCTTTCGCAATACGGAAACCAGCAGAAGACTTGACGGCCCGCAGCTTGGCTTGGCCGACGACAAGCAATCTTGGGTCATCAAGTACGACCGTCTTATCGTGGCAGCCGGCGCCCGCGACTTAAACTTCTCGTTTGCAGGTTCAGACTTGGCGGGAACGATGGGAGCCAACGGTGCTCACTCGCTGCTGAGTCGCTACCAAGCATTGTCGTCGCGGCGCATGGTGATTGTGGGTTCCGGCAATGTGGGACTCCGCACGGCAGAGATGGCACTCGCCAATGACATAGAGGTAGTTGCCATTGTTGACGTGTCCTCGTCGGTGCGCGGCGACGAGTCTCTCATGAGTGAACTTCAGCAGCGCGGCGTTGACCTTTTTACATCCCACACCGTGAAAGAAGCCATCGGCAATGAGAGCGGCATCGAGTCTGTTGCGATCGTCGCAGTGGACGAGCGCAACGAGCCAGTCAGCGGCTCTGAGAAGACGATCGCTGCCGACACGGTGTGCCTCGCAGTCGGCCTGGTGCCCAATATCGAGCTCCTCAGTCTCCTGGACTGCGACATAAGCTTCAAATCTGAGCTTGGTGGGTACGTGCCGGATCATGACGAGCACATGCGGGCCAGCGTTGAAAACATATTTGTTGCGGGTGATGTTGCGGGATTCCACGATGGAATGGTCCTGAACCCTGAGATTGCACGCAATCAAGGCCGCCTCGCCGGCATTGCCGCAGCCGAGTCGCTGGGCGCCATCGATAGTGGGGAGGCCCGCGCCCGGCGCACCGAAATTCAGGCAGAGTCAGCCGCCTCAGAGCCGACCGAGGTGCATTCTGTTTGGAGTCAATGGCTGCAGTCACTTGTCAACGTAGGCGGGCTGGACGTGCGCGTTTGCGAGTGCGAGGAAGTATCCCGCGGGGAGCTCATTGACCTGCAGCCGCCACGTTACTTGCAGTGGCGGTCGGAGCAGATGAGTAGTCGGAGCCTGCAGACCCAGTTGGAGGACGGCCCGGTGGATCCGGACCAGGTCAGGCGCCTCACGCGTGTGGGTATGGGCGAATGTCAGGGCAGGCGCTGCCGTGAGCAGGCTTCGCTGCTGCTGGCTGCAGAGTCCGGTACCGACATAGCAGAAGTGCCGTTCATGTCTTACCGGCCCCCCGTGAGGCCCCTGCCGCTGAATATCATGTGGCCGCACGATGAGACGGAGGAGATGCGCGAGAATTGGGTCAAGTGGTTCATTCCCGTGAGTAGAGTGTTGGGATAGGCAGTGATTAGCGGTTCAGCGGAGTGGCAGCATGCCTAATATGAGAGCAGACTTAGCTATTATTGGAGCCGGCATATCGGGGCTTAGCACAGCCTATCATCTGGCCAAGGCGGGCAAGGATGTCGTCGTCGTTGAAAAAGGAATCGTCGGAGCCGAGGCTTCCGGCCGCAACGGCGGGATGATTAGTGAACGCACCGACGAGCCGGCCTTGGTCCCGTTGGCGGTGGAATCTGTGCGCTTGTGGCCGACGCTGGACGAGGAGCTGGGTTACCCCACCGAGTTCGTGCAGAAGGGCAGGCTTCAAGTTGCCGTATCCGAAGCGGAGATGGGCCGCTACTTAACCGAAAAAGAGGTGGGGGATCGTTTCGGCGTTCATGTGGACGTGCTTGACCGTAGCGAAATAAAAGACATGGTACCTTTTGTCACCGAAAGGAACCTCGGCGGGATCTTTTTCCCAAAGGGCGCTCACGCCAACCCGCAGCGGTCGGTCCAGGCATTTGCCTGGGCGTTTCAAGACAGGGGCGGCAAGCTCTACCAGCACACTGCCGTCACGGGTTTCAAGCTCGCAGGCGGACGGGTTGCGGCGGTCGAGACGACCGCAGGCGACATCGAGGCCGACACGGTGGTGTGCGCTGCCGGACCACAGACGGCGCTGTTCCTAGAGATGGTGGGCACTCGCGTTCCCCTGGCGACGGCACGGGCGGAGATCATAGCCACCGCTCCGATAGAGCCGCTCTTTCAGATGGCCCTCGTCGGCAACGGACTCTACGGGCGCCAGGCCAAGAAGGGTAATCTGCTCTACGGCGGCGGACCCCACGAGTGGATCGATGTCGATCTTACCTCTGATCCCGGCAAACCCAACACGCCCCTCATTCGAAACATTGCCAGACGGCTGGCGGACCTGTTTCCAGGAGTGGCGGACGTACCCGTAATTCGGAGTTGGGCCGGGGTGATCGAACAGGCACCGGATTCCCTGCCAATCATCGACATCCTGGACCGGCCGAGCAACTTTGTATTTGTTTCCGCATCGGCCCATGGCTTCGCCATCGCCGCCGCCACGGGCAAGGTCGTCAGCGAACTGGTGCTCCACGGCGAGTCCAGCGTCGACATAAGCGATCTCCGCTTGAACAGATTTGGCAGTGTCAGCCCCAATTGGCGGGAAGAACTCGGCTGGATTCCGGTCTCTTCAGGATTCTGATCTCTACGTCAGTCACGATGTTGACACACCCTTTCTAAGAGCCTGTATCGCATTCCCTTGCGTTATTGTCTAGGCAATGCCGCTGTTGCTACGAATTCTGGGCGTCCGTGTAAGCTGGACTCCTCACGGATGGCATACAGTGGGGATAACAATTGTCCAGCTTGAAGCCTCAACGACCGCCACAACGTGTGCAAATTTTTTGCTGTTGAGGTCATGAAGCTGTGAATGAAAACGATGCATCCCATGTCAGGCCGGCACGAGAAAGCGATGTGCAAGCGGTCTTAGACCTGTCGCGACTCTGGGCGGATGAAGGCTGCACGACCGGATATGTTGCGTGTACGGCTGAGCACCTTAAGCTATGGCTTCAGGGAGGCTAATTATTCATTGCCGAGT
>VXOZ01000225.1 GCA_009839775.1 Chloroflexota bacterium
TCGAAGTGGTATGGCAGTGTTGTGGCCGTAAACGATGTATCACTCGGAATTGAGCCGGGGGTTACCGGTCTGCTGGGCCCAAACGGCGCCGGCAAGACGACGCTGCTCAAGATGATCGAGGGTCTCGCCGCGCCATCAGACGGCAAGGTAACCATCTTCGGGGAAACGCCGCGCAACAACCCGGCGCTCCATCGCCGCGTTGGCGTCATGTCTGAGCACGAGGCCGTGTACGGCTTTCAGACCGGCAGACAATTCGTGGAGTGGTCGGCCAAGCTACACGGCGTCACCGCCGTCGCAGAGGCAACGGCGCGTGCTATCGAGCGGGTGGGGCTGGTTGATGCGCAGAACCGGCCGCTTGGCACCTACTCGCGCGGCATGCGCCAGCGCATGCGGCTGGCGGCAACCATCGTGCACGAGCCGGAGGCCATTATTCTCGACGAGCCATTGAATGGAACGGATCCCCGCCAACGCATTGAGTTCCACGATCTCATGCGCCACCTGGCGGACGAAGGCCGCACGATCCTGATTTCCTCGCACATTCTCGAAGAGGTCGAGACGCTGGCCGACCGCATTCTGCTCATGGTCAGCGGCAAGCTGGCCGCCTCCGGCGACTATCGGGCGATTCGCGCCAAGCTCGACGAGCAACCTTACAACGTGCGCATCGTCTCCAGCGACCCCCGGCGCTTAGCCGCGGCGCTGGTCGCGTTGGATAGCATCGCATCGGTCTCGCTGGGCGCGGAAAACGACGTGGTCGTCCTCAGCACTAACGTGGCCATGCTGCAGCGGTCGCTGTCCCGCATCGCCCAGGATCACAACCTGCGCCTCGAGCGCGTGGAACCGCTGGATGACTCGCTCGAAAGCGTCTTCAGCTACATCGTGGAGGGCTAGATGGCTGAGATTTTTCGTCTTTCCCTTCGGCAGCTCTTGGGCCGTTGGCGTTTGCTTGTCATCCTGCTCCTCGCCGCCCTGCCCACCCTGCTCATCCTATTGATCAGACTTCTGAGCGAGGCGGAACTCACCTTCGCGGATGACGACATCATCAACCCCATAATCGACGGCATGGTCGTCGGCGGCATCCTGCCCATCGTTACCATGACGTTGGCGACCGCCGCCTTCGGCAACGAGCTCGAAGACAAGACGCTGTATTATCTTGTATTGAAACCGGTCTCGCGGGTGTCCATCGTGCTGGCAAAATTGCTCGCCACCTTGGTCGTAGCCGTGCCTTTGGTGGTAGCGAGCGGCGTCGTTGCGTCTGCCCTGGTAGGCGCTGAGACTCAAACCCTCGGCACGCTCGCGCTTGCGCTGGCGGCGAGTGTGACCACCTACGCCTCGATCTTTACCCTGGCGGGCCTCTTGACCCCTCGGGCGCTGGCCTACGGTCTGGTATATGTGCTCGTGTGGGAAGGATTGCTCAGTACCATCGTGAGTGGCGTGCGCTACCTCAGCGTGCGCGGCTACACGCTCGCGCTGCTCCACGGCCTCGATGAGGAGAGCTTTGCCGCTTTCGAGCAGCGCGTGATCGAGTTCCCCGCCGCCATTGTCGGCACAGCCGTGGTGATCGTGGCTTTCTTCCTGCTGGCGCTGTTTCGCTTGCGCACCATGGACGTGCCTTAAGGTCGGACAGGCTAGACGACGTGAAGTACCACATCTTAGGGCTGTGAAGCACTCGCTGTGTGTTCTGTCCGTTCAGTGGTTGCTGACTGCGGATCACGTCGCGTCAGAGACAGCCAGTCTTCGTACTCAGTGCAAGAGATAGGGAGTTAATTCAGAAAGCGATGTGATTTCCAAATCAGGTTGGGCATCATTCTTGCTCCGTACTGTCCCGTCCCGATTCAGCCACACCGAGCTAAGCCCGGCTGCGTTTGCTCCAGCAACGTCAGCCGCCAAGCTATCTCCCACGTGCCATGCATGCTTGCCGGATACACCAAGAGCCTTGAGCACAACAGTAAACGCACGTTTATCCGGCTTGGCCACGCCAGTCTCCCCAGAGATGGAAAGGGCACTAAACCAACTGGCAATACCCATAGCCTCGATCTTATTTCGCTGTGTGTCGGCGGCGCCATTCGTTACCAGAGCTATCGGGACGCGTGCCTGCCGCACTGCAGTAATCAGTCCCGCTACGTCACTGAATGGCTGATAAGAATCCCAGGCAAAGCGCAAGTGTGTCTTGGCTGCAAATTGAGCGAGTGATTCCTCGTTGTAGCCACACGCCTGAAGTGTCCTACGCCAGGCCTCAAGAGTGAGTTCGGCGCCGCTCAGTCTGCCCAGCGTCCAAGCATCATGACTCTCTGGCCCGTAGGTGCCAAAAACTGCGTGATTGGCCTCCTGCAGCCGCTCTGCATCTAGCCCTGTCCGCAGCGATGCGAGCTCCTCGCAGGTTCGCGCGATGGACTGCGGGAAAAAGCTGCCGTCCAGCAGTGTATCGTCTAAATCAAGAAGAAGCGCGCACACTCGTTTCACTTACAGCCTCAGCGACATCTCGCTTCTAAATCAAAGAGAGAAAGACATCTATCCACATGTCACCAATCTCTTCCCCCCCCCTACGGCTGCCCAATCTTAACCGGTCTCAATGCGGCCGAAGTCGCGCAGCACTCTCAAATTCTTCAAGGTAATCCGGGCCTGCCATTCGCGTTTAGCGATTTTCCAAGCCTCCGGATGCTGTTCTCCCCACGAAAAATTCGGCGACCACGCGCCGTCCGCGCCCTGTTGCTCGATCTCGAAGTCCAGGTTCATTGCCACTTCTTCCGCGAACTGCTCCGCCAACGACGAATACGGTGACGAGACCACATACAGGGGTTTGAGCACGTAGCCGGTCAACTGTTCCGGTTCCCGTGCGACGCCAAGCTCAGCCGCTTTGGCGATTTTCTCCCAGATGCGGTCCTTGCGGGATTGAGGCAGCGCTGCCGTCTCCGCAAGGCTGACGAAGCAGATGAGGTCGTGCATCTCCATTTCATCGGGCAGAGAGTCCAAGTGCGCAAAAACCGCCGTCGTCACCGATTCCAGTAAGTCCGCCGGCACCACAGCACTATAGTCGTGCAGGTACCCCACAATCTCCACCCGCGGGTTGCTCAAGAACCCACCAAAGCCCGCTTCACTGCTGGCGTAGTCCCACCACGGCGCGTGGGGCGCGTCTTCGACCTCGGGCGGAATGATCGGCCACACCTGCCGGGACTCATCGTAAGTCTCGAGCAGATAATCAAGTCCCCTGCGCACGAGCGGATGTTCGGCAGGGACGCCCAGAGACCGAAAGTTCTGAAACGCTACGGTGGTCGCAATCACTGACGACGCCGACGTTCTGAGGTCCGGCTCTAGTCCGTGACCAAATCCTCCGTCGTCGTTCTGATACGCCGCGAGCGCCGCCAAGACTTCATCGGCAGCGCCATCTTCAAAGTGATATGCCAGCAGCGCGCGGTCCAAGTCTCTGCCCTTTTCCTTTACGAAAGAAATGGCATCCTGAAACGCCGCTCGCGAAAGTGTTTTCACATCTGCCCTCGGCTTTGCAATTGCTCGTGATGAGTGATTCAATCTGTCGCTGTCCGCCATACGATTGCGGAGATACCATACATTATTCCTCCTTAGTCTATCCAATTGCATCTCAGCAGCGTTTTGCAACGTAATTCGCTCACTTTTGAACTACCTTTCTGATGGTCAAGTGCTTGACAATTGCGCCAGACTGCAACTAACTGCTATACTACGGGCGAAGCGGCTTGATGGAGCGAAAGGAGGCGGGGTACAGCACAGCATCGGCCGCACAACTTCCGGAGTTTTCCCATTATCAGAGTCCTTCTATTAGAGGAGGGAAACGATGGCGGATACACTATCTCGGCGATCAATTCTACGCGGCGCGCTGGTAGGCGGTGCGGTCGCGATTTCGGCAGCCTGCGGCGCGGTGCCGGCAACACCTGCCGATTCGGGACAAGAGGGCG
>VXOZ01000156.1 GCA_009839775.1 Chloroflexota bacterium
CTGCCGGCAAGCTCAGCCACGAAAGCATTGCTGAGAGTTTCCGCAGCGCCTATCTGCAGCACTATGGCCGTGTAGAAGAGGGCTTCAGCGGTCTGGAAGACCTGCTGGCGCAAATCCCGATCCGCCTGCTCAACCTGCGAACTGCCGTGATCGGTGTCCGCGCGGACGTGCGGCTAAAGGACTTTGTAAAAGCGCCCGAAACGACCCTGGTGGAAGCATGCAAAGAGGAGCGAAGTGTCTTTGTAGACAACGGATTTCTCAACTGTTTGGTATTTGACCGTGCCAAGCTTCCGTGGGACGCAGTGTTGTCCGGCCCGGCCCTCATAGAACAACCGGACACGACGATCTGGCTGGAACCGTGGTGCCGCGCAACCGTGGCAGAAGGCGGCAGCTTGATGATTGAGGTGACGTGACGTGGCCTTGGACCCCATCACACTAGCCGTCATTCGCGGCGGCTTGGAACAGATCGCCGACGAGATGGACGCTACCCTGGAGCGGATGGCGTTCTCGCCGGTCATCTCCGACGGATTCGACCGCGCCAGTGGCATCTACCACGTGCGCGACGGTGAGGTCATCATGCAGGGTCCGCGCGGCCTGCCGAACTTCATCTGCGTCATGGAGATCACCGTCCGTTCGGTGATTGAGCGGGTAAAGGATTTTGCTGAGGGCGACGTCTTTATCGTGAACGATCCCTATCTTGGGGGTACCCACTTGATGGACGTCAAGATGGTGCGGCCGTTCTTCTACAAGGGCAAGCTCACGGCGTTCCTGGCGAATAGCGGCCACTGGCCGGATATTGGCGGGCGCGTACCGGGCGGTTTTTCCACGCGGGCGACGGAAATCTACCAGGAAGGTTTGCGCCTGCCACCGGTGCGCATCATGCAGGCAGGCAAGCTCAACCAGGACGTGCTCGACATAATCCTGCACAACGTGCGCGTCTCAGCCGAGCGTCAAGGCGACATCATCGCGAAGATTACGGCGCTCAATCTTGGCGCCGACCGCTTGACGAAGCTCCTCGACCGCTACGGTGAAGCAACCGTGTTCGAGGCCGTGGATGAGATGAAGGCGCGCTCCGAGCGGCTCATGCGCAGCCATATCGAGACCATTCCCGACGGCACGTATGAATTCACCGATTACATCGATAGCGACGGCGTGGAATGGGAGCCGTTGGCGCTCCGCTTGAAGCTGACTGTGAGCGGCAGCGAGGTCCACGTGGACTTCTCGGAGAGCAGCCCACCCTGTCGCGGACCGCTGAACAGCGTCTTCAGCACGACGCTGGCCGGCGTGTTTATCACCTTCAAGCACATCTTCCCCGACGTGCCCATCAACGCGGGGTGCTTTGCGCCGATCACGGTGAACATTCCCACGACGACGTTTCTCCACGCGCAGCCGCCGCGGCCCGTGGCCGGCTGTGCGGCAGAAGTGTGTCAACGGGTTATCGACGTCATGCTCGGCGCGCTAAGCCAGGCGATCCCGGATAAAGCATACGCCGCACCCATGGGCACGGTGACGAACCTCTCGGTCGGCGGCGAGAATCCGGGGAAGGGCTATTACGTTTTCTACTCATTCATCGGCGGCGGCTACGGCGGCAATTTCCTTACCGATGGACTGATCAACGGCAATCCCACCATCGCGGTCGCGCGCACCCAGGCGCTGGAGATCTTTGAGTTTCGCTACCCGGTGCTCTTCAACCGTTACACCATTCGCGAAGGCTCGGGAGGCGCAGGCAAGCGGCGCGGCGGGTACGGGGTGATCTTCGAGTTTCAGATACGGGACGGCAACGCCAGTGCGTCGTTGCTTGGTGAACGGGGACGCTTCGCGCCCTTCGGCATACTGGGTGGCAAGTCTGCACAATCGGCGGAGCATGTGTTCACGCTACGGGGCGAGGAGTTTCGACCGGAGCACGTCACGAAAGACGAGAATGTCCACATGGAACCGGGCGACGTGCTCAGCTTGCGGACGCCGGGCGGCGGCGGCTACGGCGATCCTTTCGAGCGGCCTGTGGAACTCGTGCTCCAAGACGTGCGGCGCGGCTACTACGACCGCGCTACGGCCTTGCGGGAGTACGGTGTGCGGATTGAGCCGGATGCTTGGGTGGTGGACGTGGACTCGACGCGTATGCTGCGCAGGCGTGAACGCGAATAATTCTCGGTAAGTCGCCGCTCTCCATCGCTCCCGCTCTGCTGATGACTTAGCGTCAAGGTCAGCGCGCCGGGTGGTACCGCACAGGCAGATGTTGCCGGGCGTGCCGATGGTCTTTCAAACTCTAGAGATCCGCAGGCACAACCGGAAACGCATAGAGTTCGTCCCCCGTACCACGTTCAACCGCTCACTGAGGCGGCATCGGTTCAGAAGACCGCTGGCACGTGCGGACTATGGCAGCGCACGCCAGATTTCGCTACAGTATAGGCAGGCACGAGCAGGGTAGCGATGGGTGCCGGAACTGTGACTGGAGAGGAGCGCGCGCGTGAGGGTTTGGAGCAAGGCGCTTGCGGTCTGCTTACTTGCGCTTGCCTTCATCGGTTGCGGTGAGCAAGGCGAGGACGAGCCCACGCCAATGCCGACGGTTGCGGCGACGGTACAACCTGCGCCTACGGCGACACCTGCTGCCGCGGCCGAACCAACCGCAACGCCTGCGCCTGAAACCGCGTCTTCATCTGCGGTGGAGGCAGTGGCGGCGGACCCCACACCCGTGCCGCCCACGCGGACCCAGAGCATCATCTTCTTTGACCTCACGGAAATCGAGAAGACCTGCCCGGGGTATCAGGAATTCTCCGGCTTCCGCCAAACCGTCTCCCAGGTCAAGATTACGTGCACCGGGCCCGGCGTCGAGACGGTGTATTTTGTGGACTTGGACAACCTTGTCGTGACGGGCATACGCGTACCGCTGCTCGAGCCGGAAATACCGTAGATAGCATGGTCTGGCCGTAGTCGTGCAGTCACAATACGGGGCGTGTCGTGAAGCTGCTGTGCACTCTTCTCCTCTTGGTTCTGGCCGCAGCGCTGAGCGGCTGTGGTCGCGAGCCGGCAGCGGAAGCGACGCCTGTGCCCGCTCCCGCGCAAGCGCCGCAGCCAACGCCCTCGCCGGCGCTGGCGCTTGGCTTGCGCAAGCAGGGCATTGTCTTTCACGACCTCACCCAGAGCGAGCAGGTGTGCCCCGGCTTTGCGGAAATCTTGGCGCCGGTAGAGGTCTCCCCTGAGCAGATTGGCGATAGGGATACGGAGGTTGTGCGGCAGGTGCGGCTGATCTGCACGAATGAGGAGAAGGGGACGGTCTACTTCGTAGATTTGGAAAACCAGACCATCACCGTAACTCGCAAGCCGCCCCCGATCCCGGGGATGCCGTAATCCGATGGCTATGCTCTGCCGTCAGGGACTCGTGCTGCTCTGCCTTCTGCTGGTGTTGGCCGGTTGCCGAGGCGCGCCGCCGGCAGCAACGCCCGCGTCTCCTCCGACTGCGACGGCAGCCGCGTCGCCTGCGCCAACTCCATCACCCCAGCCCTGGCCGGAAGGCGTGCTCTTCTATGAAATAGAGGAACCGGAACAGACCTGCCTGGGCTACCAGGAATACCTCTCGCTGCGTGAGACCATCACGCAGATCAAGATTGTCTGTACGCAAGAAGGCGTCGAGACCGTCTACTTCATCGATACGGAGAAGCAGACGGTAACCGTCGTGCGCATACCTATTCCTCTGACGAATAAACCGGAAGAGTAGGACTGTCTGCCACCCTGAATAGAGTTCGCTACACTCGCGCTACGATTACTCCCTGTCCCTAGGGAGACCTTTGCGAAACTCTGACGAGGGCCTGCAAATGGGCTGGAACGGTGAAGATTTCCCCCTCACCCCGGCCCTCTCCCCAGCTGACAGGGGTAGGTAAATGTCATTCCGAGCGCAGCGAGGAATCTAAAGATGT
>VXOZ01000329.1 GCA_009839775.1 Chloroflexota bacterium
GTTCCTGCAATTGGTCGGCGGGGTTTAATGTTTCCGGAATTTCCTGGCACAGCGCTGGGCGCCCACCGCCAAGGGTCGTCCATGCTGTGTGCTACTATGCAGGCAGGAAATCTTGGGTTTCGGTCAGGATGGATTTCGCTGATGCTGGCAAATAGGGGCAGAGCTCTCACGGCAGCCGAACGCGGCGATCGCGACGCATTCCTTGCGCTCTACGATCAGTTTGCCCCAATGCTGTATCGCTTCTCCTTTTGGCTTACCGGGAACGAGAAAGAGACGCGCGAGCTTGTCGTTGCCACGTTTTGCCGCGCCTTTCGCTCACTGCACAAACGTCCCCGCGACATTGTATTGGACACCTGGTTCTATCGGATGGCGGTGCGGACGTTTCTGGCAGCGAACCGCTGGCAGAGGTTTACGCGCCGCACTCCCGGCCCTGTAGAGATCGAGGACCGCACGACCGCGTGGCGGGAGGCCACGCTTGCGCTGCCGCCGCGCTTGCGAGTGGTTTGGCTGCTCGCCTTGGCCGAGGGTATGCCGCAGAGCCAGACGGCGGAGGCGCTGGGCACATCCCTCGATCGCGTGGATTCTTGGCTGGAGCGAGCACGAGCGGAATTTCGCGCGCCGGATTCCGAGGCTGATCGTGCTGTGGTCGAGCGCGCCATGCGCCAACTCAGCGCGCCTCGTCCGAGCGCGACGCTGAGAGGCGAGGTCGCCGCTGCGCTTGGCACCGGCGATGCCACGCTGCGCACGCGCATCATGCAGGCCGGCATTGGACTGGTGGTGCTTGCGCTCGTCGCCTCTGTGGCGTTCTCGCTCCTACGCGACGAAGAGGAAGCAGAGGTTGACGCTGAACAGGCTCCGGTCCAGCCAAAACAGATAGTCCTCCTTGGCCACGCAGACTCCGGCGCCCTTGTCACATTCAATGCCACGGATCTCAAACCGGCAAACATCATTGGCATAGGCAACGAGCCGCGCGCGCTAGCGCTCTCAGCCGACGGCAACATGCTCTACATCTTGCAGAGCGAGGGACTGCTCACGGTTGAAGCAGAGTCCGAGCGCGTGGGGCGTCTCTTTCAATTGCCTGAGCAAGAGTGGAGCAGTTTGGTTGTCGCAGGCGAGCACGTGGTCGTGGGCTCGCAGTCCAGCCCTCTGGTCTTGGTACTGGATGAGAATGGCGAAACGGTGGCCGAGATTTCCCTGCCCTGGCCCGTGGAGAGGCTCGTGCAACTTAACGAACAATCTCTCTTAGCCGTGGCAGCCGAGCGCACCAGCATGGCGCTGGTGGCGTTGGATTCCGCAACTGTTGGCGAAGCTATGGATATTGGGGCCGGTTTGGTGATTGGCGCGGTGGTGCCTAATCAAGACGGGAGCGTACTCTATGTAACTACCCCGGAGTCCGAAGAGTTGTGGCGCGTCGCGACAAGTTCCCGGCAGGCCACGCTTCTTGCAAAGATACCCGGCACGCGCGCCACCCACGGCACACTCAGCGCTGATGGCGCAGCCCTCTACCTGAGTGCTGGGAGCGCACCCGCAGAGCCGTCAACTGAGGAAAGCTCCTCGTCATCGGACACAAAGAGCACGGCTCCTCCGGTCAGAACCACCAGCAAGGAGTCATCTGATGCCGAAACCGCAGATGAAGAAACTGGCACAGAGGAAACGCAGCCTGCACTGACTTTCGTAAACACTGCCGACGGCAATGTGGAACGCCAATTGTGGCAGGAGGGCGGCGTTACGCAGTTAGCGCTCGATGCGGAGCGCAATATCCTGTACGCCCTAGCGCCGCAAGCGAACGCCATTCTCGTTTTGGATGCGCGGACGTTCCACGTCCGCAATGTGGTGCCGCTCGCGGTGCGCCCGCTGGCATTTTCACTTCTAGCGCAATCGAATTGAGCTGCTGCCGAGGCTCTCTTGGATTAGCGGGTCCTCTCAACCGCTATGCATCTCGTAGTCCAACAACATTAGCAATCATCATGGGTAAGTGTCACCGGCGGCGCAGGTTATAAACCTGCGCTACCGATCAATCCAAAATAGTTGGACCACTAGGCTTCTTGCCAAGTCTTGCGCAGATACGCGGCGCACTCTTTGAAGCCAAAGTCCGAGGTTCCCCGGCGCGGGCACTCTAAGGCGAATGCGCCACTGAACCCTCTTTCCTTCAGTACGCGGAACGCGGGGGCAAAATCCGTATGCCCGCAGCCGGGCAGGTCGCGATTGCTATCTGCCAGATGTACGTGGCTGACGTAGGAGAGGTTGTCGGCAAGGCTGGCGGCGATGTCGGCCTCTTCGATGTGCATGTGAAAGAAGTCTGCCATGACCCGCACGTTTGGATGGCCGACGCGTTGGCAGATCGCCGCGCCGTGCGCCAGTGTATTCAGAAAGTGGGTCTCGTAGCGGTTGAGCGGCTCCATTACGAGTGTCACCCCGTGATCTGCGGCAATATCCCCGATTGTGGGCAGGACCGAGTCCAGCAGGGCTTCTTCCAACTCGATGACGGATCTCCAGGGTGTCAGATCGGGCACATTGGGTCCACCGAAAACCGGGACGATGATGATTGCCCTTACGCCAAAATCCTCGGCCAGGGCGCACACGCCCTTCAGGTTTTCGATTTGGGCCTGGCGTGCCGCCGGGTCGGCAGCCAGTAAGTCGCGCGTCCGGCCGCGCATACTTGGCGCAGATATGCCCGTCTCTGCCATGGCCTGCTTGAGCGCAGCGGTCTCCTGAGCGGCGATGTCAGGAAAGAGCTCGATGCCGTCATAGCCGTGGTCGCGCAGAAAGCGGAGTTTCTCCCCATAGCCTGCGCCAGGTATCATGTTTTCCGAGACTGCGAGCAGCACGAGTTTTTCTCCTCACGTTGGGGAACAGCCGTAGATTGAACTGCGGCAACTTTGGGCACGTAGTGTAGCAGGTCGGGTGGCTTGGAGCAATTGGGGAAATGACGGAGAGTCTGGCGGGAAGAGTGGCCGTTGTCACCGGCGCGGCACGCGGCATTGGCCGGGCTATTGCCTTGGCGCTGTCCCGCAATGGCTGCCACATTGTGCTGCACTACAATGCATCCGCGCAAGATGCAGATGAGGTGCGTGGACTAATCGAGTCGCATGGGGTGCGGGCAACGCTTGTGCGCGCTGACCTACAGCAAACATCGGCTGCCCAAGAGATCATAGCAGCCGCGCTTGAGGCGCATGAGACAGTAGACATCCTCGTCAACAATGCCGGCGTGTTCTCCGCCAAGCCGACGATGGAAATTACTCCCAAGGACTGGCAGCGCGTCCATGCGATAAACCTGCAAAGTCCGTTCTTGCTTTGCCAGGCGGCCGCCCGCGTAATGCTGGAGCGGCAGGGCGGCGTGATGCTCAACATCGCTTCCGGCGGCGGCCTCAGTCCCCATCCGGCATACGAGACCGGAGCCCATTACGCAACCGCCAAGGCCGCCTTGGTGATGCTCACAAAGCGCTTGGCCCAGGAGTGGGCCCCGGCTATCAGGGTGAATTGCATCGCTCCCGGCATCATTGACTCCGGCAAGACGGTGCTACCGGAAAACTGGAAGCGGAAGGTCTTGCCGCACATCCCGTTAGAGCGTATCGGCTCGGTGGAGGACATTGCGCAAGCCGCAGTCTTCCTGTGCTCAGACCAGAGCGCCTATATGACCGGTCAGATCATCAACGTGGATGGCGGCATTCTGATGCCGTGAAGTAACCGCTGTCGCAGTAAATTCGTGAGGGGTCGCCCTTGGATTTGGTTTCAGGTGGTTACTGAGATGGCGCGTGGCAGGCTTGATCTGATCCGCTCTCGTGGCGTCACGAGCGTTGTTTCGCGATCCACTGGAATAGAAACGGTAAGGCAGCCACAAGCAAAGGACAATCGATCTCGCGGCGAACTCAATCTAATTGCGGAGCTTTCTTCGAGAGCTGTAATGTG
>VXOZ01000114.1 GCA_009839775.1 Chloroflexota bacterium
GTCGATGTCTGCGCGATCCGGCTTGGGTCTGCCGAGATCGATCCACGATATCTCATGCGCGCACTCAACTCGCCTGTCGTTCGCGCTCAGATTATCGCGCTGCAATCGGGTTCGACAAGGAAACGAATTTCCCGGAAGAATCTTGCAACAGTGCCAATCCCCATCCCTCCACTCAATGAACAACGCCGCATCGTCGAGCGGGTCGAGGCGCTGTTCGAGGAGATCGACAGGGGCGTCGAGAGCCTGCGAGCCGCGAAGAATGCCGTCGCCCTCTACCGCCAATCTCTCCTCAAGTCGGCATTTGAAGGTAGCCTCACCGCTGACTGGCGGGCGCAGAATCCCGACAGGCTGGAAAGCCCGGATGCCCTCCTTGCCCGGATTCGAGGGGAACGCGAGGCCCGCTACCGAGCTGCTGTCGACGATTGGGAACGGGCCATAGCCGCATGGAGAAAAGACAGCAGGAAGGATAGGAAGCCATCCAAGCTGAAAAGGCCGCGCACCATTCCGGTCGATCCGACCGACAATGGAATCCCAGGGTGGGCGACTATCCCGCTTGGCCTGGCTATCGCCGATCCAATCTATGGGACCTCCAAGAAGTGCGGCTATGGCCTTGGCGCGACAAGCGTTCTCAGGATTCCGAACATCGGATCAGGACGTATCGACTCGACCGACTTGAAGTCAGCTGACTTTGACAAAGTTGAGTTTGAGAAGTTTTCTTTGAGAGAAGGAGATGTTCTGACTATCCGGTCAAACGGAAGTCTTCCAATTGTTGGAAGACCAGCGATAGTTATGCAGCAGCACACGGGCTTCCTGTTCGCCGGTTACCTCATCCGCCTTCGCCCAATTTCCGAAATACTCCTTTCCAGGTACTTGATTCACCTGATGATTGAACCCAACGTTCGTGCACAGATTGAAGCTAAAGCCAAATCGACCAGCGGCGTCAACAACATCAGTGCGAAGGAGTTGCAGGAACTCAATATACCCATTTGTTCGCCTGCCGAACAGGCCGAGGTCGTTCGGATTCTCGACGCCCGCTTGGAGGCAGCCGAATTGCTTGATGGGGAAATCGACACCAACCTCGCTCGCGCCGATGCCCTCCGCCAATCCATCCTGAAGAGAGCGTTTGCCGGTCAACTCGTCCCCCAGCATCCGGACGAGGAGCCTGCATCTGCCCTGCTGGAAAGGATTCGTGCCGAACGCGCCGAGACGCCGGGGAAGAGACGGAAGGCTCGGGTAGGAGTATGAGCAATTTTCAGAGAGACGGATCGACCAGCAATTCTCATGTCGGGCGGGCGTTCGAAGCCCGGGCCCGGAAGGCGCTTGCCAAACGCGGCCTTCGGCTGGAATCCAACTACAAGGTCCCGTGCGGCCTGGGCGCGGTGCGAAAGGCCCATGCGTTCGATCTGGGATCCGACAACCCCAAGGTTGTCGTTGAATGCAAGTCCCATACCTGGATGTCTGGCGACAAGGTGCCGAGCGCCAAGATGAAGAACTGGGCCGAGGCCATGTTCTATTTCCACATGGCGCCGCAGGACTACAGAAAGATATTCTTCGTCGAGCGAAGCGTGCGTCCCGGCCGGTCTGAGTCGCTGCTGGCCTACTTCCTGCGCACGCGGGCCCACATGATCCCTCCGGCCGTAGAGTTCTGGGAACTGGACGGCGACAGCGACGAATTGATCGTCCACGAGGTGCGAGCATGAAAACTGCCCCGATCGTCTCCAGGGTCTGGAGTTTCTGCACTACGCTGCGTGACGACGGCGTCGGATACGGGGACTATCTTGAGCAGCTGACCTACCTGATCTTCCTCAAGATGGCGGACGAATATGCGAGGCCGCCCTACGGCCGGGATGTCGGCATCCCCGAAGGCTACGGCTGGACAAGCCTGACTGCGCGTCGCGGTGCGGAACTTGAAGCGCATTACGTCGCCCTGTTGCGCAGGCTCGGGGAGCAGAGAGGCATGCTCGGCCAGATTTTCACGAAGGCGCAGAACAAGATCACCGACCCGGCCAAACTCTTCCGGTTGATCGACATGGTCGACGGCACCGATTGGGTAGTGCTGGGGGCGGATGTGAAGGGCGACATCTACGAGGGGCTGCTGGAGCGAAACGCCGAAGACACCAAGTCCGGCGCCGGCCAGTATTTCACGCCCCGCGCCCTGATCCGCGCAATGGTGTCGTGCGTTCGCCCCGAAGCGGGCAGGACCATCGCCGATCCGGCCTGCGGGACGGGCGGGTTCTTTCTTGCTGCTCACGAGTTCCTGACCGACCCGCACAATTACGCGCTCGACAGGGACCAGAAGGCGTTCCTGAAGCACGCGACGTTCCGCGGCAACGAGATCGTCGCGGGCACACGGCGGCTCTGCCTGATGAACATGTTTCTCCACGGGATCGGTGAGATGACCGGCGAGACGGCGGTTTCCCCGGCTGACGCGCTGATCTCTCCTCCTCCGGAGACATTCGACTACGTCCTTGCCAATCCCCCTTTCGGCAAGAAGAGCTCAATGAGCTTCACTAATGCCGAGGGCGAGCAGGAGACCGACGACCTGACCTACAACCGCCAGGATTTCTGGGCGACGACGTCGAACAAGCAGCTGAACTTCGTCCAGCACATCCGAACCATGCTGAAGACGACCGGCCGCGCCGCCGTCGTCGTGCCCGACAATGTGCTGTTCGAAGGCGGGGCCGGCGAGACGGTCCGCCGGAAACTGCTGCACACCACCGACCTGCATACGATCCTGCGCTTGCCGACGGGCATCTTCTATGCCCAGGGGGTCAAGGCGAATGTCATCTTCTTCGACAACCGTTCAGCAAGCCCCGATCCGCAGACGTCCAAGGTCTGGTATTACGATTACCGCACCAACGTACATCACACGCTCAAGCAGAAACCACTTACCTACTCGCACCTTGAGGACTTCATCGCCTGCTATAATCCGTCGAACCGGCATATCCGGCAGGAGACATGGAGCGAAGAAACCCCGGACGGCCGATGGCGCGCGTACCTGCGCGAAGAGCTTCTTCAACGCGACAAGGCCAGCCTCGACCTGTTCTGGATGAAGGATGCTTCCATGACCGATTTGGACAACCTGCCAGAGCCGGATGTGCTCGCGGCGGAGATCGTGGAGAACCTGCACTCAGCCTTGACCAGCTTCCAAGCTATAGATGAAAATCTGGGCACCGCGGTTGGACATGATCCAGTTTCCAATTCGGGATTCACAAGACCAGGCTAGGCCTTCTCTGTCGAACTGGCGTTGAAGGCTGAAATGGGGAGGATCGGTCGGTCGTGGCCGGGTGCTCGGTGACAGCGCTTTGCACGTAACCAAAGGCAGTTCGCCATGCGGTACAGTCCGTCGAGCAAGGTGCTTTTCCTCTCGATCTGCTCGCTGACCAAGGCCGGCGGCGGCAGTCACGAATACGACCCGGGCGAAGCGATCGCCTCGGAGTTGACGCCGCGTCTGGCAAGGAAGCTGCTTTGGTGCCGCGAGCAGGTCCGTAATCTGGTGGGGAAAAGGCCGGAGGTGACTTGGCAGGGTATTCCGCTGCCGGAGCTCGAATACAATGAGCGCTTGACGTGCGGCCCCGATTTCGGCGGCGATTGCGCGGCGCGTTACCTGACGGCCGTGGAGCGCTACGAAGGACGCTTCTTTCTCGGGTTGGGATCGGACAGGGCGGACGTCCTTCGGGCCTCCAGCCATCATTTGCTTCTGCTTTCGGGGCTCTACGGCCTCCTGCGGCCGTTCGAGCCGGTTCAGCTCTATAGCTGTCCCCTGGTCTCCGAGGTGGCAAAGCTCTGGCGCGAGAACGGCGTGCTTACGGATGTCTTAAGCAGCTATGTGGTCGACAACTCCATCGAACGGATCGTTGAT
>VXOZ01000005.1 GCA_009839775.1 Chloroflexota bacterium
TTCAACTATCTCGTCCCTGCCCCCCCCCGCCCCCCCCCTCACACCCCCCCCCCGCGGGGGTGGGGGGGGGGGCCTCCGCCGCGGCGGCCTTTTTTTGCCCCCCCCCCCCACGGCGCATTGCCGAGTGTTTGGAGAGAAACACTGCGTTTTGATTGCGGCTGGAATAAGATGCCGTCTTTGGTGTAAGCTTACTAAGTGATTCGCCGGCATAGCTCAGTTGGCCAGAGCAGCTGTATCGTAAACAGCGGGTCGTGGGTTCGAATCCCTCTGCCGGCTCCAATTTATGAAGCAAAACCCCGCTGATGAAGCGGGGGGGGGTGCGTTAGGAGACATTCAAAAGCGTGACGGCCGGCTCCGCCTATAAACAAGCAGATCGTCGCGACAGCGCAGGCTGTCACAACAACGAACGGCAACGGGTTGCCGCCCCAGCTTATCAAATCCAAAAACACACCGTAAGTATGCCATTATTATATAATAATAATTACTTACTAGTCAAATAAATCTCTTGAAAAAGCTTATCCTAAGTGTTATAATTTAAACAACTGGCATAAGCTTTGTGCCAGCGATCCTTGAAATCGTAACGATCTGCTTCAATCGGCTTCTTCTTGAGGCCGTATTGGAGTTGATTACCCTGCAAATCGGTACTTACATACCGCACCGACAAACACCTAAATGAAGGAGAAGAGAATGGAACTGCATCTTTTGCGTTCATTCTTGGGGTACTGGAAGGTCATTGCTGGCCGGCTCAAGCCTTACGGCCGTTGCCTGCTGTTGAGCGTCGTTTTCGGCCTGATCCTGCTCGCGATGATAATCGTCAGCGCGATTCTGGTAGTCAGCGCTTTGGCAAACGGAGTCAGCTTGCTGATCCTGCCGGTCATCCTGCTCTTCCTCTCCGCCTGCTACCGCGTGGTAAATCAATTTATCAAGCTGAGCGACTGCGCTGAGGAGGACCTGACCGACAAAATACCCCGACTGACCGAACAGGCAGCCCCGGCTGCCATCCGACACTAGGAGGTGTCCCATCTGCTGCGGATCGGTGACCGGACCGCAGGGTTAGGCTCCGGCGAAGCGATTCGCCGGGGTTTGACCAGATTGTTCTGGAGCAGGTCGTCACGGTTTCAAATTCAAAACGAGACTCACAAGCAAGGAGCCAGCCGAAGTTGAAATCTGAAAGTTATGGACAATTTGGAAGAATCGACCCGGCTGAGCGTATCGGAACAGTTCGAACTGGCCGATGCCACCTTCAGCGACCCGGAATCAACTCTGAAAGAATATGGCGCAAATATCCTGCGCCTGGCTCAAAACGTCGAAAACAGCGAGATACGCGAATTGGGAAACAAATTGGCTGAACTCGCCGTCACCCACCGGCCGGACGACCTGAAGTCGACCTTGGATTACTGTAGCGCCCGGCGCATATGCGCCGAGGAGCTGTATCTGCACTTTTACGGAACCGGCTGTTAAGATTTGTGAATATCACCGCGGCGTAACCCCTGAAGGAAGCCCTCGCAATTTGCCATATTTAAGTATAAATGTTATAGTATAAATACCGCACTTTGACAATAGAAGCTACGGTGATTCATTCCACGCCGGGATGAATCTCAACCAGGCGGCTGACCGCCGCCACATCACCCAAGGATAGAAGCGATGTCCGATGATATCACAGCGAGGCTGGCGGTGCTGGAAGCGAAAAACGAGGCCTCGGCTAAAGGAATCCATTTCCTGCTTGCGGCGATCTCGACGGCAGTCTTCTTTTGCGCCGGGGCTATCTCGGTTCAATATGGCCTGAATGCCGTACTCCAAGTGGTAGCTGCCTCCGCATTCTGCTTCGCGCTGTTGTTCACCCCTGTCAATCTGGCGCTCTATGTCGCCGCGAGCATGAAAAGAGCCCGCACGCTTGAAGCGAGCAAGCCGGTCGCAGAACCGCGGGGCTGAGGTGAGCGGAACCCGCCTGGAAAAGACCCGGACATCTCAAACTGTCCGGGTTGATTCCTGGAATAAATCACCGTGTTTTCTATATTTCTCTATACTACTGGAGCCGACGACGAGACTTGAACTCGTGACCCCATCCTTACCATGGATGTGCTCTACCGCTGAGCTACGTCGGCGCAATTTCAAGAATACCATACAAACCGACGGCACGATTCCAGATACCCGCTGACGGAGCAAGCGGGCTTCCCGCATAGGGTCGCTTTCAGAGGAGGGCAGTACTAAGAATTACTGCAATCCCTTCAAAGCGGCTTTTGTAATTACAAAATATTCAAGTTTGTCGGCAGCGAGTCCTCCGGAGCGAAGCAAAAGCTTCAAACTCCGGAAAGACTCGCCGCGTCCGCCGGTTTTATCGGACTGAGGAGGGGGTATCCGATCTCGCCCCGGCCGGGGCTTCTAGCTGAAGTTGACCAGCGCGATCCAGGCTGCGGCCAGATGGTCGACCGCCCGGAACATGCTGTTCGCTTCCGAGCTGACGTTGTCGGCCGCCGGATCCGCGCGGTCAACGATGGACCTCGCGCAACCCAGCTCGAACTCGGCACGCGTCAGCGCGGGGCTGTTCGCCTCCAGGTTGGTGCTGGAGCCGATTCGCTCCGAAACGCGGTCGCCGACGGTCTGGCAGAGGCCTGCAATGTCTGCCCTGACCTCCGCCAACTCGTGGCAACCCGAATGCGGTGCGCCGGCTGCTGCCTGCAGCCTTTCTCTGGATTGATCCAGAATTGACCTCGTCTCTCTGAAGGGGATGCACGGAATAACCGCGCCCCCTTCTGCGATAAAAGACAATGCCTTCTCCTCTCTATCACAGAACGGATGCCATCGAACTGAAACAGCCGATATCTCCTCTGGATTTTCAACGGGCATATCCGAGAATCGCTCCTCGGATACTGGTATATATTATAACACTTTAGCTTATTATTGTAAATAATCTCGGCCATATTGTGCCATTAAGCGCGGCGCAACTCCTCTATATTTGCTTTTTAGGCATAAATGTTATAATATAAACATTGCTCTTTGACAACTGAAGATACGGCGATTCATTCAATGAATCGTACCGGGTCGACCGACTCGGATACTGTCACCCACATATCGCGGCTCGAAGCTGGCCGTTACAAAGGAGAAAAACCCATGGCTGATAAACCAATCAACGCCGTTGGCGGCAAGGTCGACAAGGGGACTATGGGGCTTCTGTACCCTCTGCCAGTCCTGCTTGTGCTCATTGCGTGGATGCCATTCGAGAAGCTCGTCTTCAACGAAAACTACTTGGCGTCGTTTGCGGCGGGGTACGCTGTCACCTTGGCGGTGATTGCCATTGCCTACGAGGTGCTCAGGCGGAAATTCGTCGGCATGGACACCCTCAGCTTCCTGATCGTTCCGGCATTCGGAGCGGCGGGGGCTGCCGGCAACGCGTTCGTTGCGACAGAAAACTCAGGTAATTTCGCGGCCACCTACGTAGTGGTTGCGAACGCGGGGTTTTTCACGGTCGCAACCATCGTCGCGATCAATTGGGCGGTTATCACAAGACTCCGTTGAGTCGACGACCCGGTGGCTCCGGTAGCTTTTAGCTGCCGGGGCACACCCCGGAATCAATCGCCGTGTTTTTACATTTTCTTCTGGAGCCGACGACGAGACTTGAACTCGTGACCCCATCCTTACCATGGATGTGCTCTACCGCTGAGCTACGTCGGCCCAGTTTACAGGATATCATAATAACACCGGCGAGCTGCGTGTCGCGGCGCCGGACAACCTGGCCGCCCCGATGCCGCATGAATTATAAATATAAGATCTTACCGGACAGGAGCGCGGGACGGGTTTCTTTTCGGATTATACGGCAGGCCCAATCGGCGGATAATTACGTTTTCATGAATTTATACCACAACCAGCACTAACGACCGGGGCCCCTGCGGCTGCGAGAAGAAATGAATCCTCCCGCAACCGCGGGGCATCGGCCTCAGTTGGCCTCGGTCGGCCTCAGAATCGGAAAATCGAAAAGCTCGTCAACGGCGGCGAATACCCTCTCAATAACTTCGCCCGTTACTTCGTCGGAATGTTTGACGCCGGAGTCGGCCTCGCGCAACAGCTCATCGTACTCCGTCAGAGCCCGGTTGAGTTCTTCTACCAACTCCGAGTCGTCGTCAGCCAGCTGAAAAGCCGCCAAATTAGTCCGGCCATTCGGCAAGAATCGGTTTCGCGATTCATACCCCTCGGCCAGCCTGTTGATGGCTTCGGTCACTTGCTCGGTGCCGGCCGGCGAGTCCGTATGGAAGGCGAAGATTGAGAGCGACTCATTGGAGCTGAGATCGGCTATGATCACGGTTGCCTCGGTCACGGCATGGTATTCGCAGCCACCACCTCCTTGGCAGGGCTGGTAGTTGAGCGAAACCACTAAGCAACGGTCGGCTTGCTGGCTGATTGTGCAGTACCCGTCGGCTGCCGCCAAATCTGCGGTTATATTTTCGACATAGGCGTCAGTTTCGGAGAATACCGTCGGCTGCCTAGCTACTTCGTCTAGGGGCGTCATGGAGAAGTAAACGGGGTGTTGAGGCAATACGTCACGCAGAAGAGCCCAACGCTGTTCCCGACTCAAAAGCCGGCCGTCGTAAGCCGCCTCATTGGCGATTACGACGCTGAACGCGCCCGGTTTGTCGAACCCAATAACTCCCGCCTCCCATTCTGGTCGGTCTTCGCTACCGCTGCAGGCGGTGCTGGCAATCAGCAAGATCGCCAACAATAGGCCGACGCCCGGATGCTTGAGTTGCGGAAAAAGACGAGGCATCGGCCTCTCCTTTCTATGCTGGTTGTGGCTTGTAAAGTTACAGCCGCGATTCTGACTGCCGGCACTCATTGTAGCCGGACAGATCGGAAAAGCAGACTATCTCTTTACTGTATAATATTTATACATCTAGCGCAAGCGACGCATCCTTGCCCGTTAAAAGCATTGGTTATATAATATAGGTATCGCACCTTGAAAATACGGCGGTTTGTTTCAAATCGAGACAGGCTAAAACACCGAGCGGCTGCCTGCTGCTCCAGACCGAAAAAGGAACAACATGTCTTTTAACGAGGACGAGAGGATTGCGCGCTTGGAAAAAGCGATGGACGAAGCCTGGAAGCGCTTGAGTCGGTCCACGACGTTTTTAGCGCTTGCCGTCATCTTCGGCTGCGTTGCCGTCGTCTTCGGCGGCGCCAACCTCCCGGGCATAGCCTCGGGCTTTGCCATAGGGGTTTGGACCTTAAATTTATCCGGCCGTTGGCGGGAATACCGTTCCGCTGAACAAAAATTCCTCGAGCGCCCGTGACGGCGCTGGCAGCAGCTTCTCGGATTGGCTCGGCCGGTTTTAATCGGCCGGGCTGAATCCTTGAAACCAACCGCCGTATTTTTATCCGCAAACCAAGGCGACTGGCTGGAGCGCAAAGCCGCTCTTCTGTTCCTCAGGTAATGCGCCGAGCAGTCTTAGAATTTGCGTCAATTTGCCGCCGCCCCTTAAACTGGCAGCTCTTTTGTGATATGCTTATCAGGGTTGATTCTAAAATATTTCAGACCATGGCCAAGAAAAGCAAGAAGAAAGCCAAGAACAAGCGCTCGTTGGTGGCGCTGGTCAGCACCGTTACGGGCCATCGCTACGTGATCAAGAAGAACAGCACCAATACGCCCGACAAGCTGGAGCGGCGCAAGTATGACCCTTTGATCCGCAAAACGGTCGTCTACAGGGAAACCGCCAAGAATCTGGGCCGCAACGAGGTCAAGCCGCGAAAGAAGTAATTTTAACTATATCCAAAAAGGCTTCCGTGCCTTATACTGATAACACTTAAGACAACTTAACCGATAGATGAGCACCCAGACCGCCAATACCCAGAAAATCAGGATCAGGCTGAAAGCCTACGACTACAAGGTGATAGACCAGTCCGCCAAACAGATCGTCAACACGGCGCTCAGGACCGGCGCGTCCGTCAACGGCCCCGTGCCGCTGCCGACCAAGCGGACCGTTTACACTGTCGTCAAAAGCCCGCACGTTTATAAAAAAGGCCGGGAACAGTTCGAGATGCGCATCCACAAACGCCTGGTGGACATCATCAACCCCACCGCCCAGACGATAGACAACCTGACCCACCTCTCGTTGCCGGCGGGCTGCGATATAGAGATGAAAATGTAAAAACCGACTCCAAGAGCCGGTTTTTTTAACGCTTGCGGCGGTCAGCCGTTCGTACTGGCAAACCCCGTTCCCGGCAAAGGGAACGGGGCGAGCCGGGGATCAGATGCGGCAACGCACAGGTCTGGTCAAAACCTCGCGGGCCCGCACAAGGTAGAAGGGCTCCAGGGACCGGATCGCCATGGCCGTGTCGCTGATGTCGTTTTTCACGTCATCGCGACTGGTACCTGCCGGCGGGTCTGCGACTTGCCGGCGCAACCGCCTGTAGCGCTTACGAGCCAGCCGGCGCAACCAGAAACGGTTGCGCCTGATAGCGAGGCAGGCCTTGGTGTCCGATCCGGATATGACAGCGTGCATGAGGTGCTCGAACCGCTTGGTCAGCCGTTTGCCGGCCGTAATCGCTTCCAGCATGTTCAACTCCCTGCTCATCGGGTTCCTTTCTCCGAACGCGCCCTCCTTTTGAGGATCGCCTCCTGTCCTGCAACCCAGAACAGAAGGCGGACCCTCAAGTTATAAATTCCCGGCTTAGTTTGCTACTACTCCCGCGCCTATGCGCCACAGGGGAAGACAGCAAACCGCCGCAAGTGTTAAAGATCAACGCCCCTCGGGGAGGGGGGTTTGCATATTATAACACCTTTAGCAGAATAAATCCACGCTGCCTTTGACAAATAAGCATAATCATGATAATCTTGGAAGCTATATTATATCCTTATTCAACGTATGGAAAGGTTAGACAGCCGAACGAAACAAGAAACCGGCGAAGGGATGCTTGAGCGCCTGCGGAAGGGTTCGCTGGAGCACCAGCTGGTGGCCAGCTTGGTCGACAGCCTGGCGAATGCCGACCAAGCCGCCGCCCATGCTTTTGCTTGCCAAAAATTACGCGAATCGACTAGCAGGATGATAGAGAGGTGCCGAGAAGACAAAGGGGGCGGATGGCTCAGTCATTCTTATTACTTGCCAATCTACAAATTTTACCGATCATTTTATGAAAGCTGCAGCCAAGCGGGCTGCCTGCATCTGGATACGGATAACTGCCTGAGGGCGGGCCGCCGGGAGATTGATTTCAATCCGAGCCAGAAATTTGACATGTTGGTAGAGGGTATCGGCGGTAACGAGGCGGATTTGCCGTTGACCGAACCGGTTTTCATGATCGAATACCAAGAAGTCAGGAGCTTGTTGCTGACGGAAGAAGAACAGCCGCGTAAAGCCCGGCTGGTTAAAGAGTACAGAATGACCGCCGCGGCAATCAAAGAATTCATTGATAACGACCGAATAAACTCGGCTGCCGAGAAGGGGTTTATTTTTCAACATTACAAGCAGCCGCTGGAGCAACTGGCGGAAACCTGCCTTGACCTCGCCCTGAGCATGGAGTACGCCCACCACCATCTTGCCGACTGACCCACTGCCGGCAATCGGCCAGAAGAAAAAGCGCCTGCACGAGCTGGCGCGCAAATGTTTGGCAATGTTCATATGTGAGATTGCGGCACCCCGCCCCTGCCTCCATGCGGAGACAAGGGTAGGGGGTGCCGACTGAGCTGGCGTTACCAGAATCCTTGCAGTTGGTCTTTCAATTCGAGCAGGATATCGCCCAGACGCCGCAAACCGGTTGCGATTTCGTCCAGGCCGCCGGAAACCCGGCTCAGTCCCGCGTTGACTCGAATAACGCCGTCGTTGACGGCTTCGACCTTGTGCTTGGCCGCGACCAGTTTCTCATTGGCTGCCGCCAGATGAACGGCGGCTTCGGCCGGGTTGTCACCGGCCGCCACCAGCTCATTGCTCGCTTCAAGGATCAGCTCGCTGATTTGAGGCAGCTCGCCGTTAACCTCGGCCAAGCCGGCGCTCGTTTCTTCCAAGCCGTCACTGACCTCGAAGACGCCGGCGCTGACTTGCTCCACCGAACGGCCTGCTTCCGCCAAGCTGTCGCGAATGGTGTTGGATCTGAGGAAGTTGAAAGTGACAATTGCCAGAAACAACAGGGCAACCAACGATACCGCGATCAGCAACCTCTTGATTTTGGAGAACATGTAGTCCTCACCACCTTCCCGGTGTCGTGGAGCCGATGCGGGTGACCGCTAGCTCAGATTGTTAAGGGTCGTCCTTCAGTTCTGGTCAAAGAACTGCGGAACTGCTTATATTATGACACATTATAGAGGTTTATACAAACAAAGGCCGCCGGGGTTGCATGCAAAATAACGCTTCTTCGCAAATACTAGGCCAGCTGTTCAGATTGAGCGTTTTGCCTAAGTTGGGGCTGCAGCAGCTCCATGACAGCGGCGGCCTCATTCGTGTCTATCGGCAGCATGCCTTTTTCTTCAATGTAGTCGTCGAGGGTTTTTTCACCGGATTCGGTAATCCTCCAACGGCCTATGCCCACGACATAGCCCTGCTGCTGGATGTAGCATGACGAGTCGGCCACCTTGAGGCGGAATTCTTTAGCGTCCGCATGCGATACGCCGTTGTCGCTATCGGGCAAGGTTCCGAAAGAACGGAACAGCCGGACATCGGGCCCAAGGGAACGGCCCCCAGTGGCAACTGCTTCAACTTGATTGATATTGGCGTATTGCCCGGCTTGGTTGATAATTCTGATCAAAGCCAAAAGAGCCTTGCTGAGCGGCAAGGTGTCGATTTCAGCGATTCTTTCCCGGCGGACGGCTTCCCAACGCTCGTTCATGACAATCACATTATATAACATCCATCGAAGAAGGCTGGCGGAGAGGGCGGGATTCGAACCCGCGGTACCGCATAGGCGGCACACTTGTTTTCGAGACAAGCACCTTCAGCCACTCGGTCACCTCTCCAGATACCAGACCAAAGCCTACGGCATTAAATATACCAGAGCGAGGCGCGCATGGCGCTCATTTGGGCAAAATAAGAAGGGGGCGGGGGGTTCGCAAAATCCGGCCGAAGCATCGCAAAGATGCTTGCGAGTTTGATTAAAAACTTCTGATATGTTCTAATAACAAACTATGAGCGAGAGTTTTTACGAACGAGAATTAGACCGGGTAGACGAGAACCGAAACAATAAGACCTTTTCGGACAATCTAGATACGGACCATGTCGATTACCAGCACGGGTACAAAAACTCGAAAAACAAGAAAGGCGGCAGAAGAACCCCGACCTCGCTGAGCACCCTGAGCTTGGCCAGATCTATCATGCGGGAAAACGGCGACGACATGACGGCGGAAGAAATTATCCGAACTATCGAGGGCGAAGGGCGCACGGTAACGTCGGCGTCCAGAAACCACATCTTCAGGCTCGTGGAGAGGGCGGGCAACTGAAAACGCAGGCTGAGAACCCGAACTCAAGCACGCCATGGAAAGAATACACCCAGAAGAGACGCGAACCGCGGAGCCGGAAATCTTAACCCCTTTGACCTTCGTCCAGGTTGAAAGTTGCGCCGATATCGACGCCAGGTTGGCGGCCATCTTGGAGGCGCTTGAAGAATGCTCCCGCCAAAAGAGCCTTATTTCCCCCGGATACCTTAGGAGGGATAAAATCAGCAACGGCTGCCAGCAAGACGATTACGGCCGGCCAATCAGACTGGTGGAAGGCAATTCCTCCTGCTACCATATGCACACTCGGGAATACGAGTCGGCGACCCCGGCATTAGTAGTCACCAAAGGGACGTACGGCGACTACAGCTTTAACGGCCAGTCTTCCGGCAAAGCCCAAATGGCCGTCACTTATTGGTTGCGGCCGGCCCTGCTTCTCAACGGTCAGGAACTGGAGTCGGCCAGAGAAAGGTCGGTCAGGGAAATATGCGCCAAATACGCGAAGGACAGTCTAAAGTACGCCTATATCTTGGAGTATGAACTCGCGTCCCGGACGAGATCCGAATCTGGGACTGACAGAATCATCAGAAAGCATATCAGCGCCCATTTCAGGAACGGCGAAGCGGTTGAAGCCAGTATCCTGGACCGCGTTGGCGAAAACCGCCAAGCCTCGGAATTGATTATCATGCGCAACCGCTTGGGTGAGCTGAGCCAAGAGATCAGACACCCACCGGCGTTCGCGTGATATATTCAAGCGTTGAAAACAAGCAGGTAGATAATCATGGCGGTTGCCATTGCGGCCATTGCCCGCCGGACGAAGTTGTTGCCGCCCTTGACAGCCAATCTCGAGCCTATTTGAGCGCCTATCATGTTGGCAAGCAGCAGGGCGATCCCGAACCTGAAGTCTATCAAGCCGCTGAAGAGAAGCATGCCGATAGCCAGCAAGCTGCTCAAACCGTTGGCCAACAAAGCGGCGGCAACCGCCTGCAACGCTGTCAGCCCCCTGAAGTAAATCAAGGCCGAAACGGCCAGCAAGTTGTTACCGAAACCCCCGGCCGCGGCAAAACGGGCCGCGGAATAAACCCAAGGCCAAGCCCTCTTGGGGCGGCGTTCCGTAACCGGAGCCTCTTTTTTCCTTATGACAAACAGCAGGACGATGACCAGGCTGGCAATAATTAGCTTGGTAAGCAAATCTTCACTAACGCGGATAATCAAAAAAGTGCCCGCTGCGGTAGCTAGCAAATTAAGAACAACGATAGGCGGCAGGGCTCGCTTTTTAAACTGCTTCGCGCGGCGCAGGTTGCGTAAAGCCGGCGGATAGAAACCGGCGTCTCCGAAAATATGGGTCGCAACGGCGCTGTTGACGGGCAAGCCGATGTAAAGAAGAGCCGCTAGCTGGATGATGCCGGCTCCACCACCGGACATCGAACCCACCAGAGCGGCCAAGAAACCGGCCGCGGTAACAATCGCAATGTCCAGCATGGTGGCTATTATAATTCAAGATTGGGTAGCAGTTCCCTCGCATGGGTGTAAATAGTTTATAATTTACTTTTGTAAGTCAACAGTTTGACTTTTGAAGGGGAGTAGCTCAGTTGGCTAGAGCATCGGTCTCCAAAACCGAGGGTCGCAGGTTCGAATCCTGTCTCCCCTGCCAGACATGATGTTTGGCAGAAACATAAGATAACTACACATCTGTTGAATATAATTTTATGAGGTGTTATGGCTTTTGACTCATCACAAAAATGTGGATCACTGTGGAGAAAGTGGGATATACAAATACAGCCCATAAAAAATGCATGGCTTCCTAATCTTGAGAAAAATAAAAATGCAATCAAAAAGGCAACTAGAGAATATCTTCAACAAGCGACAGATGCAGAGATGTCCGTCGTAGCGATTACTGATCATAATTGTGGTATGGCCGTAGATGCAGCATTACAAATCATCGAGGAGGAAGGCTGCAACATTAAAGTGCTTCCAGGTGTAGAAATCGATACAGAAATTGGATACCAATTACTTATAATTTTTAACCCAGCTTATAGAGAAGCAATCTGTAAAGACACTTGGGAGGACGCCGTGGAGCATTTCTTGAACAACATTTGCAATCTGCCCTCGCCGGTAATTAATATGGACGGTCAAGCCAAGTCCATTGGCGGAGACATTCATGCAGTATTAACCCGCATATGCAAAGAAGATATAGGTGTACCCGTTTTTGCGCATTGTCAAAGTGATAAAGGTTTGTTCAAAAAAGCAACGCCCGCTCGTCGTCAAGAGTATTTCAATAATTATCTACAAGGCAAGTATTACTTTGCGCTTGATCATAAGAGTGATGAAAGCATAGAGGCAACAAAAGAGACTATTAAGGGCTGGGGGATGGACGAGAGTAAATTTGCTTATGTGAAGAGTTCTGATTCTCATCAAGCTTCTTTATCGGGATCTGTTTTCTCTTGGATTAAAGCAGATCCTACATTCGAAGGCCTAAGGCAAATTATCTATGAACCGATGGAGAGGATAAGAATACAGATAGAGGATCCTTCTCTGGAGTACAATAAGCCTTATTTCTCGAAAATTAATATAAAAAAGCAGATTGGGGTATTTAATCGGAAAGACAATCAGGTTTATCTATCTCAAAACACACTCACCTTGAATAAGAATCTGGTCACAATTATAGGTGGCCGCGGAACCGGTAAGAGTATTTTAATCGACTATTGGGCGAGCATTTTTGAAAAAAATATATCTGATGAGCCAGAGCGCTATTCCAGCAAAGAAGATTTTTGCATAGAGTACGCTAAAGACAATGTGCTCAATCCGAGCACAGAAATCTATTGCGGTAATGGAGAAAATTATCTGGATTTTATTTACATACCGCAATCTCAGTTAAAAGAGGTTTCACAAAAAGATAGGATTGAGGAAGAGGTGAAGCAGTTATTGGATCTAGAAAACCTGCATTTTTCTCAGAGTTTAAACAGTGAGATCCAAAGCCTCTTGGAAAATATTAACAAGCTTGATAGCTGGTTTCTAGAAGAGGATGAAAAGGGGAGGCAATGGAATCAGGCAGAATATATCAAAGTTCGCCGAGCTAAGAATGAAAAACTGCTTCTAAGTATCACAACGCAAGACAATAGAGAGAAGCTCAAAAAGTATACCGATAACATCAGTGCAATAGAAGAGGTAAAAAACAGCCTAAGGTATTTAAACGATACTAGCCAAAAGATAGTACAGACGCAAAGAATACTCAATTCAAATATAGACGAGATTAACCTCAGACTATCTTCTATTACAGGATCCAAAAAAATAGAATCATTATCTTTCAAGAGCCAGCTGGCAAGTATCGAAGAAAACATAGATCTTTTGGGCCGGCAAGAGGAAGAAAAACGAGATGAAAATGAAAAAATCAAGGCGGATTTTGAAAAAGAGGGCTTTGTTGGGGACTTGGTCAGCCTGCTAAAGAATGCCAGAATGTACCAGGCCAATATTAAGGATGCAGACCAAAGACTATCGGTCATAGAGAAGAAGGAGGAGGAACTACAAGAACTTCTTGTTAAGAGAAATAAGCTAGCTTTTAAATTTAAGGATGAGTATGAGAAACAAAAAGGTAAAATAGATAAGTCATGGCGCGATATTTTAGAAAAACACGAGGGTGCGCATAAAGACCTGATAGAAAGAATTTTACTTAAGGACGGTAGGATATCTGTTGAGGGGGAAATTGTTTTTGATCAGGGCAAATTTTACGAGAAATTACTTGATATTGTCGATAAGCGCACGTACAAAGATATTGGTGCCTTAAAAGAAAAAGTAGGGGTATCCAGTTTTGACGACTGGGTGGTGTTTGTAAATGCAGAACTTAAAAATTTTCTGGATAGTGAAGATCCATCTAGATCTGAGAAGATTATGAGTGTAATTTTTAGCCCTAAAGAACGTAAGGACTACTTGAGGACTACACCTAAAATCAAATATGATAGCAAGAACTTGGATCGCTTATCTGCTGGACAAAGAGGGACCGTTTACTTATGCCTGAAATTGGCTACGCATGCTTTCTCTAAACCCATTATTTTTGACCAACCAGAGGATGATTTGGATAACCAGTTTATTGTCAATGAGCTCATTGGCATATTCAGGCAACTCAAATATTATCGTCAAATCATTATTGCGACTCACAACGCTAACTTAGTTGTTAATGCGGACGCTGAGCAAATAATCATCGCAGACAATGTTGATGAAAAACTATTTTACACCTCCGGCTCTCTAGAAAATCCGGCAGTAATAAATAAGGTCTGTAATATCCTAGAAGGTGGCGAAGAGGCCTTTGAGAGAAGGAAGAATAGATACCATCTCAACTAAAGAGATTAGAGATTTCTATATTTCTTAAAACTCTCTACCTGTTCAAAGATTTCCTTATACACCTCGTCACGATCAACAGGGGGATAGTTGTGGTCAGCTAGTAAAACAATAAGATTGGCTTTCAATTCCGCTTTGATATCTTCACGCTTATCCCAGGCAGCGTATCTGGTTTTGCTGTCAACTAGTGATTTGACCGATTTAGCAAGATTAACTAATTTATCGTCGGGGTACTCAAAATTATATTTGACTGTTAGGGCTTTTAGGATGTCGTAAAATGCCTTCTCTTCGACTACGATTCCGAGTTTTTTGAAGGAGTGGTATTCTTCCTTAAGGTTATGGATGAGGTCGACGATTTCATTTGTAAAATCCTCGACAACTTCACTGACCAACATATCTTCTTTACGCTTGTTGTATTTATCCACTAATACTTTAAGTTTTTGCGAGAAATCAATGCTCTTGATTTTGTTCACTTTCTTGAAATCATCAATGGCTTTGGAAAGCAGTCGTTGAAGTAGTTTAAGTTTAGTATTGGGTAGTTGTATCTGCTCTATTTTTTGCAGGTACTTATCATCAAAAACATCAATCTTAGCTGTTTGATCCTCGCTTAATTTTAAAATTTCCTCAATTCCTTCACTCTTCAAGGCTTCTTGTATCATTGCGCTCACGCGTTTGTTCATTTGGGCAGCATCAGGGGCTTCACCTTTAGTCAATTTATATATGATGGAGCGGATAGCTAGGTAAAAATGAATGCGATCCCGCTCTTTATCTGAAAATGAATGTGAATCACCGCTACAGATATTGTATGCAGCCTTCATGCGCTTTACGAGACGCATAAAACGCCTCTCGATATCATACGTAGTCTGTGCGTATTCAGCGGCCATATTGAGTGTATGCAGCTGCTCGACGGGTGAACCATCGAAATATTTTGAACCATCAAATTTGTGAAAGATTTTATCCAGTAAATGCAAATGATCCTTTACTATCACTACAGACTGTTGGATATCTTCGATATTGCCAAGGCTTGTCTTATCATATTGCGCCAATGCCAGATTCATTTGCTTTTTGATACCGATATAATCTACGACAAGCCCCTTAATTTTGCCGCCAGCCTTGCGGTTGACGCGCGAAATAGTTTGAATCAGCGTATGTTTTTGAATGGGTTTATCCAGATACATCGTATCGAGGAAAGGTACGTCAAAGCCGGTCAACCACATATCGACTACGATAGCTATACGGAAGTTTGATTTTATAAACTTGAATTGACGATCTAGCTCCTTGCGGTCTGCCTTGGTGCCAAGCATGGAATATAATGCCGGGTCATCGTCTTGGTTCCGGGTCATAACCAATTTTATGCGCTCCATAGGCTTGATTTCGCGCTTTTCTCTTTCACTCAGTTCAATGCCATCTGCCGCGAATTCAACTTCCACCCATTCAGGTCGTAATGCGATGATTTCTTTGTATAACGAGTAGGCAATTTGTCTACTACTCGAAACGAATAACGCCTTGCCAGCAATGGTCGCGTTTTCTTTGATACGGTTTTCATAATGCTCCACGAAGTCTGCTGCCAGCGAACGGACACGATCAGGGTCGCCCAAAATCATGGATAATTTGGTATTGGCTTTTTTGCTTTCTTCTATTTGATATTCACTAGCGCCGGCCTCTGCAGCTTGAGCGTAATACTTCTCAATTTCTCTTAATTTACTATTGTCCAGCAGCACCTTTGCTGCACGTCCCTCATATGTAATATCCACGGTGATTTCATCTTTCACTGATTCCCGCATAGTATAACTATCGACCACTTCGCCAAAAACATCTAACGTAGCATCTATTGGCGTGCCTGTGAAACCGACATAAGTCGCATTGGGTAGCGAATCATGTAAGTACTTAGCAAATCCATATGAGCGTTGCACGCCGTCAGAAGTGACGACAACTTTCTGATCAAAATTCACCTGACTGCGATGAGCTTCGTCGGATATGCAGATTACATTACTGCGACCACTTAGCAAACTGGCCTTTTCAGAGAATTTCTGGATAGTGGTAAGGAATACTCCGCCACTTTGGCGATTCTTCAGAGATTCATGTAGTTGAGAACGGCTGTCAATACTGAAGATAGTGGAATCTCCAATAAATGTCTTAGCGTTAGTAAAAAGTCCGGCCAATTGGTCATCCAAATCGGTACGGTCAGTAATCAGCAGGATTGTAGGGCTCTCAAAATCTACGCTTTTCATCAATAAGCGTGCAAGGTAAAGCATTATGTAGCTTTTACCGCTGCCGGTCGCACCAAAATATGTACCACCGCGGCCGTCACCGCTGGGGCGCCGATGCTCTTTAATATTCTCGTACAATTTGGTTGCGGCATAGAACTGCGGATATCGGCAAACAATCTTCTCCTCCTTATTGGTTGTATCGGGAAAATAAATGAAGTGCTGAATTACTTCTCTCAGGCGCGTTTTATCAAAAAGGCCTTCTATCATAGTATATAGAGATTTAATACCGTCGCATTCAAACACCTCTGCGCCATCAGTTTTACGCCATGCATAAAAGAATTCGTAAGGGGCAAAGAATGACCCCATTTTTGTGTTTGCACCATCACTGATAACGCAGAATGCATTGTACTTGAATAGCGTTGGTATATCCCTGCGATAACGATTAGTTAATTGAATATAGGCATCATGCAATGTGGTGTTTTCACGTATGGCGCTCTTGAACTCGAAAACCACCAACGGTATTCCATTTATGTATAAAACACAGTCCGGTATGCGAGTCTCAAATCCCCTTATTTCAAGCTGATTTATGATTTTATAGATATTTTTATCGCTATTAGAATAGTCAATCAGCTCAATATAAAGATCCTTTTTATTGTGATCCTCTCGCTTCAGTAAAAAACCATCTGATATCTGGCGCATAATTTTCTTATTACTGCCATACAAATCTGATTCTGGTAGTAGCTTAAGCTCGCGTAGTATGGAGGAAATTTCGCTATCAGTAATACCGTCAGATGCATAGCGTCCCGACAGGTACTTGCGTAAATCATCGGCTAATAATACCTCGGTCAATTTACGATCTATATCATCTCCACAAACATGTGTGATATTTTGCTCACTGAGTAGTGAGATGATAGCTTGTTCTAATTTTTCTTCCGTAAATTTCTGCATTGCTATACTTGTCTAGGTATTCTGCGTTACGCCGCGTATAAGCACGGGTGCGATGGCATGAAGCTTAGTTCTCAAAGCCTCATTGAGGCGCTTACGAGTTTCAAGCACACGATGCATGGCGACAATAGATTTTTGCACTTTTATACTTGGGATGGGTAGGGATACTCGGCACATATCATCCCAGTTGAATGTCTCGCGAGCGCTCCCCCAAGAATGAAAGCGAGCATACCGATTAAACTCGGGTCTTTTCACCCATAGTAGCAGAAATTCAGGCAACAATTTTTGGCTATCTATGACTTCAAAGACAGTGTAGATACTTGAAACGATAACAATGTTAGAGTGCATGAGCGCCATTGCAATCTTATCACCACGGCGAGAAGTATCTGCTACGTAAGCAAATTGCTGGGGTCTAACTATCTTATATAGAGATAAATCAAGTTTGCCCTGCTTAGCCTTAGAATGTATAAATTCTTTTGAAGTAGAAATACCTCTAAGATCTGTGATTTCCAAATCTTGATTTCTGACATCAACCTGTCGGATGTGATCGGCTAACTTTTGTCTGGGTGTTACTTTTGCTAACTCTTCCATAAATGTATTTATGATAGACTCCAGGCTGTCAAGGCTCTCCTCGTGGGATCTTTGCAATTGCAAAAGGGAATGATACACAGAGGAATAACACTCCTGTATTTTAGGAGTTGGGACAGGTATTGGGATGTCACAGAAACGGCTCCATTCCAAGCTGGCACGAATACTGGAATCACATACATAGCTACAGTATCTATCAAATTCAGATCTTAGGAAGATAAGCATTAAATAAGCTGGCAGAAGCCCATCTCCTTGATTTATTGCGAATATTTTGTATGCAGGAGATACAATCGCAGGCTTCTTGCTATCATACAAAGCCACGCCAAGTCGATTATCTCTTCCGATCTGCATTAGGTTGATGAGGAATTGGTTCTTCTGTATTATCTGGTATTTAGATAGGTCAGTTTCTGATAAATTGGCAACTGTAGGAATATATTTTTTATTAATACTTATGCCCAATACTTGAGTAATAGTACTTCCGCTGTTGCGCTCATCCACTAAAGAAATGTAGTCGCCTAGGCGTTTGTCATTCGAGCTCATATCCAAGTTCTTTGAATGCCTGTATTAATTCCTTGCGCGCCGCTTGTTCAACTTTGAGTAATTCTGAGAATTCAACTTGCATACGTCGCATCTCCTTGTCAAAATCTATGCCGGAGTCACGGTCTACAAATTCTATATACCTACTTGGTGTAAGCGAGTAATCGTTAGCTTTCACTAAATCTAAACCTGCAACATAGCAAAATTCTGGCACATCTCTGTAAGCGTGGTTCTCTTGCCAGCTGTGGTATGTAGTTGATACTTTAGTAATCTCGTCTTCTGTAAGCTGGATGTATTTCTTTTCATATTCAGACCCCCAAGTGCGTAAATCCACGAACAGGATCTTGCCAGATCTGTCCTTTAGGTTGCGAATTCTTTGTGGCGTATTGATCTGACGCTCTTTCTTGTTTTTATTGATAACCCAGAGTGTTACGCTAATATCCGTTGAATAAAATGTGTCGCGTGGCAGTGTAATAATCGCTTCAATCAGATCATTCTCTATTAGTTTTTTGCGAATATTAAGCGTGTCAGCATCGTTCAGCGCGCCATTAGCCAATAGAAAGCCTGCAACACCATTCTCGGAAAGTTTAGAGACCATATGCAGAATCCAGCCATAATTGGCATTACTGGCTGGCGGTACATCGTAACCGGACCAGCGAGGGTCATCTATCAGCTCATCTTCTCCTCGCCAAGCTTTGAGATTGAATGGAGGGTTTGCCATAATGTAATCTGCTTTGAGGTCGGGATGCTGATCTTTAGCAAAACTGTCCGCGGGCTTATTGCCTAGGTCAGCAGAAATACCGCGAATTGCTAAGTTCATTTTTGCGAGTTTGTAGGTCGTGGCAATTTGCTCTTGGCCGTATATGGCGATATCTTTCTTATCTCCCCGATGCGCTTCTACGAACTTCACAGATTGTACAAACATGCCACCGGTTCCGCAACAGGGATCGTAGATTATACCTTTGTATGGTTCAATCATTTCAGCGATAAGATTGACGATACATTTAGGTGTGTAGAATTCGCCTTTCATGTTCTTTTCCGCAATGGAAAATTGTTTGAGGAAATATTCATACACTCTGCCGACAATATCTTGTGATTCGTTCGCTAGGGTATCTATGTTGTTATTGATCTCATCTAGCAGGGAAGCAAGCTTGCTAATTTCCAAGTTAAGCCGAGAAAAATAATTATCTGGCAGAGCTCCTCTGAGTGATGAATTAGATTTCTCTATGTTGTGTAATGCAGTGTCAATCTTTGCGGCAATGTCTGTCTGTTTGGCGTTTTGCATAATGTATTGCCATCTGCATTCAGGCTCCAAATAGAAGACATTGTCCTTAGTATAAAATTCTACTCTGTCGAGGTATTGTTCCTTGCCTTCAGCAGCAAGCCTTCTGCGCTGCCTCTCGAATGTGTCACTGGCGTACTTTAAGAAAATAAGACTCAGCACAACGTGCTTGTATTCGCCCGGCTCTATGCTGCCGCGAAGTTTATTTGCTGCTTCCCACAGAGTTTCTTCAATACCTTTTTGCTTCTTGGAAGTTTGTTTCGCCATGCCTAACACATTATATCTTTTAATCAGTGAAACTAGAAGCCTGACAGCAAGGTATACGGGCAGTTTCTGTTACTATAACCTCAAAGCTTTCGAGCTGGCGCTCCAAGGATTCTAATGCCAAAAAGATGGGGCTGCACCCAGACTTTACGTTACCTGCCATAATTGGGAATTGCGCTTCTCGGGGTGCTAGGGCAACATTTGGGGTTATTAGACTTGGGCATCCGGATTGTGATACACTCTGGCTAATCGAGTTTGGGTAGGTGTGCGTATGAAGAATGAAGGTTCAGAGATGAAACAAATCGAAGGGATAGGATGCCTTGATTGCAGCCGCACCAATTACGCCGTCAAGGCTATGTTCGAGGGGTCTCGTGAAGGGAATTACTATGTGACTTTGTTTTTGGAGTGCAAAGATTGTGAAAGAATAAACAAAGTTCTCTTCTCGGATTCCGAGGATATTCTGCAGGAGTGGCAGGATATCTTCACAACAGCAAATAGAATACTCGAGATACCTGAAGGTTAGCAGCCCCCTACCTTTGCCTTTGGTGTTACGTAGTATATACCCCCCCCCCGGGGGGGGGTATTGACTGGAGTGCACACAAGGTGTATAATTCGTAACATGAATAAAGTAGTTGTGAATATCAAGGTCGATCAGGAGACCAAGAAAGCAGCTCAGGCATTGGCTAACGATCTGGGTCTGACTCTTAGCGGCCTTGTCAATGCTCAGTTGAAGCAGTTAGTCAGGCAGCAGCAGCTGGTATTGTACGCCACTTATCCTGAGCAGCCCATGAGTCCTAAATTAGAGGCTGAGCTGGATCAAGTCTATGGAGAGATCGAGCGTGGAGATGTCAGCCAGCCTCACGCCAGTCTGGACAGTTTTCTCGATGATTTAAACCAGCTTCCAAGCGAATGATTGTCCGTTACAGCAAAAGATTCCAAAAACAATTCCATTCACGATTATCCCCCAAAATGAGGCAGCAGTTCGGGCGACGACTGGAGCTGTTTTTAGCTAATCCGCGACATTCTCGACTGAACGTCCATTCCTTGTCCGGGAAGTATGCCGGTTGCTGGAGCATGAATGTGAGCGGTGATGTCAGAGCGATCTTCGAGTATCAGGGCAGCCAAGCGGTAATACTGTTTTTAGTGATCGGCACGCACGCTCAGCTTTATTAAACCCCAGTATCTAGGCATAGATCACAGGAAATCTGCCCAGTATCATCTTCAATAACGTCGAATCCCTTGATCCGCCGCTCTAAATCCTGAAACGCCAACGGGACAGGGTTGCACCCAAGCTTTGTCTGGCCTGCCAAGTATCGAGAAACCGCTTAATTCGATTCGTATAGTTTTTATTTGATTTTTCCAGGTTAAACCGCTTGGCTTTCAATTGCCTGATAAGTTTGACGCGGCCAACACCGACTGGTCGTACCAGTGATATCTGGAACCGGCAATGTCGCCCCCGTCTGAGCATCTTCGAGCGGTTGCAGATACTTGAACCGATCGCGCTTGCGGGTAATCGCCCGCAGATAGCCGGACTGCGACAGGATAAGGTCCATCAGTAAAATGCCAGGGTTGATTAAGCTCTCAATTATTTGGTTTTAGTAATTGAAACAGGTGTAAGCTTTTTGATACAATAGCCGCAATGTTTGCCAAGGAGTTTTTATGGGGTTTGTGTCGGGTTTGAAGGGTGTTTTAAAAAGTCGGGTCGGTCGGCGAATTATAATTTTTTCTTTGTTACTGGTGGCGTTGTTCAGCTTTTTCCCAATCGCCAACGCCCAGGCCTCAGCCGGCAACAGTTTCACTTTGGAAGAAATCGATCCCCAGCCGGACAACGACAACCACACCCGATGGCAGTACCGGGTGGTAGCCCAGACAGCTCCGGGCGGTTTCAGCCGCTGGCAAGACAGCCCCTGGTACTGGCGCCACCGTGCCAGCGACGAGTGTGATAACACCGGCTCCCTGTTCCGGGTCGACCCCAACTCTCCGGACACCGAGGTCTCAGCCGATGGCGGTACGGTGACAGTGAACGTCTACGCGAGAGCTAACAGCGTCTGGGTTTGTTTTGCCTTGCGTTGCGATGACGGCACCTACATTTACGCCAAGATGAAAAACACCCAGAAGATGCAAACGGTTGTCAGCGACTCTTGCGCACAGAGCGAACCGGAAGACGACCCCCCGAGGCGAAACAACGACAACGACGACAATGAGCCTCCCATCGAGGAACCTGAAGAAGAGGATGAGGTTGTTGTCGACCCTCCGAACAATAATGGCAACAACCAGAACAACAACGGCAACAATTCTCCGTCGCAGCAAACCCAAACTGACGACAGTCAGAATCAACCCCAGCAAGAGGCCGAGACCCAAACTGATACGGAGGAGAAAGATGACGAAAATCCGTCACAGCCGCCAGTTCCTCAGCCGCCGGCTGAAGAGCCAGTCCAGACGGTGACGGCGGTCGCCCAGACGCCGTCGAGCGAAGAAGCTGACGCCACACCGGGCGATGCCGACAAAGACCCGGACGCCTCCTCGCGGCAGCCAGTGCCGGCTGAAGAAGATTCAATCCGTCCGGCCTCGACCCCTAGCGAGCCGGCCGACGACGAGGATGACGGTCTGTCTTACGGTTGGATTATCGCCGGAATCGCCGCTACGGCCATCGTCATCGCTCTCTTCTTCTGGCTGCGTCGCCGAGGCAACAACCAAAACGGCAGCAACCGGGGCGATATCTAGGCGCCCCGAAATCCACTGGTTGGCCTGGTGCTGCAAGATCAAGATTCGCGTCCCTGCCTAGCTCACATACCGGGGAGCCAAAGAGGCTCCCTGTCAGAAGTCCATTTATCAGACTTGGAGGACGAAGATTATTGGCAGATCATGCGGGAGGCTCGCGAACGGATCAACTGAAAATGCCGTTCCGTTCCAGATTTTGGAGTGCCGACTAAAATGGGGTTGCACCCAGACTTTGTCTGGCCTGCCGCATAGTCAGTTTGCAAATGTCTAATACTTAATATACACTGAGTATTGATATGGCTAATACAGTTATTACTATCAAGATTGATCATGAGACCAAAAAGGCGGCCAAAGAGCTGGCGGCCGATGCCGGTCTGACTTTGAGCGGCTTGGTCAATAGTTATTTGAAACAGGTGACAGCTACCAGGCATATTGACCTACGCATACCACAGAAAATGACACCTAAAATGGAAGAATTGTTGGATGAAGCTGAAAAAGATATAGCTGCAGGGAAGGTTATCGGTCCTTTCAATGATGCCGACGAGGCTATTAAAGCCCTCAAGGCAGAGAAAGCAGACTGACGAGCGGCATGGATGTCTCGTTCGCCAGTAGATTCATCAAGCAGTTCAATAAACTACCGGACAAAAGCCAGCAACGGTTTAACAGCCGCCTGAAGCTTTTCATGAGCGACCAGCACCATGTTCTTTTACGCCGGCATGCGCTCAAGGGCAAATACGCCGGCTACTACAGCATCGATATCTCAGGTGACCTAAGGGCAGTTTTCAGGTATAACTCGAGGGGCTCCGTTATTTTCTCGTTGATCGGCACTCATTCTCAACTGTATTAGACAGATTCGATAAACATACTATACTGCTGCATTACGGATTGCAGGCCGAAGCGCGCCTTGCCTGAATCATCAAATGACATGGTAAACTTAAAGGGATGATTTCAAAGATGGCGACTAAAAAGATTCTGTTCGTAAGCCTCTTCGTTCTGCTTGCGCTAATCATTATGGTGTTTGTTGTCAGTATGATGGTTAGGGATGAAACCGGTCAAGAAGAGACTGCCGGTCAGAGCGAAGGCGACAGTTCGCCGAGCGGAGCACGCGAATATTCCAGGGAAGAGCTGGAGGATATTTTGGCGAGCTCTGAGCCTACTTCTTCAGAAAAACGGATCGACATAAATAAATTTTGCTCGCAGAACTCAGATGAGTGTCTAGCTTTAGTCGGCTATCCGCGCAGTGAGTTGTTGGGGCCGCGTGCCGACAAACTGGAGGCAGAGGGAGATTTTTGCGGAGAGTATCGGTTTAGTTTTGGCGGGGGGCCGATCGGGGAGCATCAGTACAGGATATGCGGAGACGAGCAGGCGTACGAACGCTGGCAGGCATTTGCGGCGGACATTGAAGAACTTGACTCTCAGCTGGATGCCGAATTTCCCTCTACTAGCGGCAAAGCCGCTTGGCAGGCTTATTTAGACGCTTACGATGCGTTGGTGTTAGAGATGGACAAGGAATACCCAGGCATCAAGGACGTGGACTGGGATAATTTGAAAGACGGGGAATGGGAGCGTTTCATGAACTACGAAGAAGAATTTGAGGCCAAGCACGAAGAGATAAGATACCAACACGGCTTAGTAAGTAAGCTGGGGCAACTTGAAATCGACCCTGCTAAAGAGGAAATATTGATAAAAAGAGCTGAAGCGGGTCAAGAACGGTTTTGGGAGCTATGGGTTAAACATAGGGTTACATATTCTGTCTCCCATGGAATTGCAATTTATTTCGTAAAGTAAATCTCTACTTGCTTAAGCGCCCACAGTTTGGTGGACGCGCCCGTAACCCCGTATATTGCTTTCCTGCCTAGGTTGCCATACCGTAATAACTAATAATCGCACGGCTTCACCCGGCCGAAATTCAAGTGGGGTAATTTGTCGCCCACCGCCTGGACGATGGCGGCCAAATCCGACATGGTGCGCAAATCACCGTTGCCGCGGGCAAGTTCATATAGTTGGAGCAGCGTGTCGCTAACCTCGTTAACTTGTTGGCGGACCGGAAAGTCTAAAAGTTTTTTCACGGCATCAACGACTGCCCGAAAATAAAGCCGGTGGACGGAATTGCGGCCAACCAGCTCTTGGTCATCCTCAAGCAGAGACCAGTATTTCTCCAAGTCCCAGAAACAGTCGCCCAAGCCGTCCCGTTCAAATGCCTCCAGCCGACGGTCAGCCGCCAAACCTTCGTTAAGCCTGTCCAGGTCAATGCTGAGATAATTTTTATTAAACCCCGTGGACGAACGCAGATCCAGAAGCCTGCAATCCCGCGGTACGAGATTGAGTTTTATGTCTTCTGGCAATTCTGAAAAAGCCTGGCTCAAAGTTCGGTGGGTCCGGCTGTAACGCAGCGCTTCCGAGTGCCAATTATCCCCTATGATGGGCTTAAGGCTGTCGGGGTCCTGGTCGGCTAGCGCCTGCAAGGCGGCGTGATCCGGCAAGAACCCGATCCTTTCTTCCAAGGTGCCGAGTAGCGCTTGAAAGTCCGCCCGCAAATCCTCGTGACGCTTGACTTTGGCGCCCCGCTCTATATTCGGAAGCTCTACTACATTCTCCACTGTGCAGGCAATTATGACATTAAACCCCGTAATTCACAAATAGCCGCAGTCCGGCGGGTCAAGAGCAACCGAAGGACCCCCGTCCGGCTGTAATTCTTCGAGCCCTGAGTGACAGAATCTGGGGCGGGCAAGCTTAGTTCTCGGGGAAAACCTTCTCGCAAACGGCCGCTACTTGGCCGATATCCAGCCAGTCGTTAGCCGTCCGGACTCCCGACTCCATGTCCAGCCAGAAGCGTCTTTGCGGATGGGAGGCAACAAACTCCAAAGCCTGATCGACATTGGCTTGATTGAGGCCGCCGGCATAACCGGAGCGGATTTCACGGGCATCGGGAGCAAGCCAGTGTTCAAGAGACTCAAGACCTTGACCTCCGGAGAGGTCGAAAAGATACTCGACCTTGGGGTCGGGCAGAACCCAGTCGGCTTCAAAGGGCTGCCTTTTTTGGAGAATGACCTTGGGCACGTCTACCGCTTCGGCAAAAGCCGCCACTCTGCCCGCTTCATACTCCCGGGCGTTAATCTGTACCCGGCTGAAACCGCGGCAGAGACGCAAAACTTCGTCCGTATCACCGTCTCCAAGAGCAGCTCTGGCGAACCGTCCGCAAAGATGGATAGCTACGGAAATTTCGCTCTTGCGGGTCAAGCCCCGCCACCATTTTATCTCTCCTTCGGCCGGATACCTCCTGGCGTCAGATTGGCCGGAACGGCCGCCCACCAAAACCCCGAATTCCACTCTGGGATAACGACTCCAAAGCTCCCAGACAGTTTGGAAATCCGTTTGGTAATCAAGGCCTGTGAAGGTCAGTATCTCCAGGTTTTCCAAGTTGGCCCTTTCCGGCTGCGAGGATCTTTCGGCGACGGCGCAACTCTCTTTCATCAACCCCCATGGTAAACCAGATTCGGGTTTTGTCAAAACACTGATCCGTATTTTCGAGCTTGCTTTACCGGATTAAAAAACCGGTTCAATATGCGGTAAAATTGGATTGTGGCACAATAAACGATCGCGGGTCAACAAGAGATTTAAAAGAGTATGAAAGGCACGGTGTATTTGGGCGGAGGAGGCGATGAAACTCAAGCCGCGGCCATAGACGCGATAGTATTTGACAGTAAAAACTATGCCCGAAACAGCATAAACTGCCTGTTCGTACCCGTAGCCCTTAATCCCCGAAAATATGGTGAAGCGGAGCGGTGGTTCTCTTCAAGCTACGGCAACTATTGCGACAACGTCAATCTTTGCGTCAACCTCTACGACCTCGATTACGAAAAACTGCGTCAGTATAATCTGGTCTATATCGGCGGTGGCGATACCGGCAGACTGATGGACCAAATCGAGAAGAGTGGGTTCAAAAGCTTAATCCCCGAGTTCATCGATGCCGGAGGATATGTTTTCGGGGGAAGCGCGGGTGCCATCGCGATGGGCAAATCCGTCCTAACCGCGCCGGAAGATGAAGAAACGGCAACCCTCACCACCGGTATCAACTGTATCGGAGATTGGTCGGCCTATCCCCATTACGACAACAACTCGGCGGAAGAGGTGCGGGAGCTTGCCCGCCGTCTTAACTCCAACATAGTTGCCATACCGGAAGAGAGTGGGGTTATTTATGACGGTGAGCTAATCGCAGTCGGCGCCGGCGTAGAATTCTTTTATGCGCGGCGGTAGCGGCAAACCGGTGGGCCAAACCTCCCTTCAATCTCCCTGACGGTCAAGCGCTCGCTAACCAGCTGCCGGGTTTGTTTTCCGCCGGGATTACCGTGATTTTGTTTATTCAACGCCTGATATACTGGACATTGATGCCGGGAAATAAATGCGACCGCATTTGATTCATGAAAAACATTCGCAACCCCTTAGTGCTGGTAGCTGGCCTGCTGATCATCGTCATATCGCTGGCTGTTGTTTACCGCCATTTCAGTTCTCGTGAAACCGGTCCCGATACCGAAACGGAACCCCAATCCGTTAGTCAAAACGATACCGACCAGCCGACAGTTTCCGACCCGATTCCGAGTACAATTTACGCCGGGACAGACGAGCTGACCGTCAGCGAAGTGATGACGGGCTTGGATATTCCCTGGGACATCGCCTTCACGCCCGACGGCGTGATGCTGGTCAACGAGAGAGCCGGCAAACTGACAGCCCGATTGGCGGATGGCGCCTTTCAGGCAGTAGAAGCTGATTTCAGCGACTTGTCGGTCAGGGGCGAGCTGGGCTTGATGGGGATGGTCGTCGACCCGCGGTTCGTTGCGAACCGCCGCTTTTACACTTGTCAGGGGGACGGCGGGACAGGGCAGATAAAAGTGGTAGCCTGGCGAATTAGTGACGACTACACCCGGGCGGACAGGGTCGATGACCCGCTGGTAGGTGGCATACCCAGCGCCAGTATTCATAACGGCTGCCGTTTGCGTTTCGGTGCCGAAGGCTACCTGTGGATCTCAACCGGCGACGCTGCCCGAGGAGCAAGCCCTCAAGACTTGAATTCGCTGGGCGGCAAAGTTTTGCGCGTGGACGCCGCCACGGGCCGGGCCGCTCCCGGCAATCCTTTCAGCGGCTCCGAAAACGCCGAGCTGGTTTACACCTTTGGTCACCGCAACCCTCAGGGCTTGGCCTGGCACTCCGGCACAGGTCGGATGTGGGCGGTTGAACACGGCCCCGACGTTGACGATGAGATTAATCTGCTGATACGCGGAGGCAATTACGGCTGGGATCCGGCATCGGCTTCCAGCAGTTATTATCAGCAGGTGCCAATGACCGACGCGGTAAAATACCCCGACGCCATTGAAGCCAGCTGGTTGTCGGGCGACCCGACCTTGGCTGTCTCCGGCGCCATATTCTTAACAGGGGAGCGGTGGGGTGGCAAAGAGGGCTGGCTGGCTGTCGCGACACTTAAAGACAGCAGGCTCTATCTTTTCCAATTTGACGAAGCCGGCAATCTTGAAGACAGTTTCACCGTGCCGGAGCTGGACAATACCTACGGACGCTTGCGGACGCCGATGGTGGGGCCCGACGGCGCCCTTTATATCAGCACCAGTAATGGCGGCGGCAACGATCTCGTGCTGAGAGTAGCGCCAAGCTTATAACCTTCGGTCTTTAAAGTCTCGGCTGAAGAAGTTCGGCACCAGAGCGGTCAGGTTGGACTTGCCTGAGGTCGCGGCCATCTTGAACCATTACGTGGGGGTTATATCGCAAATAACATCACTCAATAACGTATAACCTCCGTTATGAACGGAGCTAAAGACAATTCGGCGAAAAGAACGGCAGAGCTTAAAAAAGCAATGGCTATTGACGTGAAAAAAGACGCTCCGGAGTCCGCAGAGACTTGGTGGCGGCGACTGCGCAAACGCCTGAAATTCTTGCTCTGGTTCGGGCATTAGCAACCGAAGTGTTATTTGCGACATAACCCCATCGCCTTGCGGCTAGACTTACTGGCCGGTTTATATTATCATCGCCGCATATGGCGGAATGGGAAAACGATCCGAATCTCAGGAAAAAGACGCGCAAAGTTGTCGGAGTCTTAATTATCATGATAACGTCAGTTATAGGTGTTTCTATGTTGTTTAAGACCTCTAAATTTTTCTCTGATCTTTTTGGTCTTTAAGGGCTGGAGTCGCTACAGGGCATAATAGCCTTTGGCGTTTCTTTATTTGGCATACAATAAAATTGGATAAAATAAACTTGCCCTCCCTTATTAAAGACTTGAGTCTTTTGCTCATATAAGGGAGAGCAAGCTATATTCAGATGGTAGCTATTTTGGGCAGAAACGTCAAATCACCCCATTTTGGTGCGATATTGTATATAACCCCCCCCCATTACGTGCCCTGTACTTTTATAAGATTATATAGTATAACTAGAACAATTAATAAAAGGAGGCGGTCATGGGAGAGAGGGTAAAGCAACCTGAGACAATCGAAGAGGTTCGTACTTTGTTGGCCGAGAGATTACAGGAGGTGGTCGAACCTGATTCAAACGAGCGCCTACTGGTAAGCCAGACTGAACTGGCGCGGCACGATAAGCTGAAGGCGTTGCTGCAAAGCAGGCTCTATGGACAGTTGCTCTGGACACTGGAAGAAAACCAGGACCAGGTCCACCCCGAGGCCAATCAGCTTATTAGACATTTAAGCACAAGTTACTTGCCTATAGCGGCTGAGTTTTACGCTTCGATGGAAAAATACTGGGAGGATAGGGCTAATCACACACCCGGAGGAGAATCCTCTTGGGAGCTGTTCGTAACCCGCCCTAACAACGCGCACTCCGATGAAGTGGGATCAGGCTTGCTTCTTACCTCACGCTGGGGGTTGCGTCCGGTTTGCCTGCTGATGAACCCATATGAGATTGCTCACAATATTACGACTTGCCCCGACGGTATCGACGGCTATTTAAACAGCCGCGTGGATGAGGCAAAAATGGGAGAACAAAGGATAGGCATCCTGAAAGACATCTGTGAAGAATTCGAGCACGAGCACGGGCAAATCTACGTGAAGCCTTTGAATCATATGGAGCAATATTACCGGCAATCTCTCTCATTTTGGCTCACCTGGAGGTGATGCCGCCAAGGCGGCCGCGGCAACCTTAAACCGCTCAAACTTTTACCGAACGGTGGATTACGCTACAATTGGCCACTGTACCAATGGAAAAGAACCGGGATGGAAGCCTTAAATACTTCTGATAAAGAGGGTGCTTTGATCAGAAGCCGGACGGGAGGCCGCCCCCTTTTTGAATTATCACGGCAGGCAGGCGTTGGCGTATAATGGAATCCATGGAAAAGACGGCAAGCCGCATGGACGCTAAATTCTTGGAAAAGCTGGCGGGGGTGAACCCCGACCGCGGTCCGGGCTGGTATTATCACGCCGAGCTGAATCCTGACACGAACGTCTTGACCAAAATAGAGGAGGGGGTCGCTAAAAAACCCGCCCCGGAATCAGCCAATACGTTCGTGTCAGCCAGAATCGAATGCGAATACGCCCCCAATAGCGCAACCGTGATAACGCATAAAAGGGAGTATCTTTTAGACCGCGACGGGTTAACCGTTTCCGAAACGATTACGGACTATTGGCCGTATGCCACCGGCAACAACCCCCTCCGCCGAATAGAAACCGAGGCGGTTTCAAGCGGCGAACAACCCTCCAGGCACCTGACCTACTTCCACCCTGATTGGACGAGCATAATCGTGGCACAGCAAACGGAACATCTGGACGCCAACGGCCAAACCGCCGACGTTCTGCCCCTCGAAATCCTCCATCCTAAAGGTTATTACAGACTTCAGGAACACCTGCAGGAACTGGACTCAGCCCAGCGTTCGCTTTAGATTACTCCGTCGCTGGCTGGCAACTACATAACGAAAACCATGACAAAACTTGTCGGAATCCTCAACATAACGCCGGACAGTTTCAGTGACGGCGGCCAAAACGACTCTGCGGAGATCGCGGTTAAGCGGGCCGAGGAGATGTTTAATGAAGGTGCCTCAATAGTTGATGTGGGCGCTGAGAGCACGAGGCCGGGAGCCGAGGCGATTGGTTGGCGCGAAGAGACGGCCCGGCTGGCCGGTTTCATGGCGTGCGCCGAAAGCTCGGACTGGAGCATCTCGCTCGACACCTATCACCCGGAAACCATCAGGTGGGCCAGCCGCCGGCTGTCCTCGTTTATCATTAATGACGTTACCGGCTTCCGGGACGGGGCCATGCGCAGAGCCGCTGCGGTCACGGGCAACAAGGTTGTCGTCAGTCACCTGCCGAAAGCCAGCCTCAGTATTCAGGACGCTCACAGGCGGAAACCCGTCGCCTCGGTCGGCCAAGTGGTTGAAGAGTTGCGCAGAGCCGTAGGGCGATTGACCGAAGCCGGAGTCGACCCCGACAAGATAATCGTCGATCCCGGGATAGGTTTCGGCAAAAGCCCGGAACTTAACTGGGAGTTGTTGAGGTTCGGCCTCTACATGCCCGGATACGAGGTGATGGTGGGCTACTCCAGAAAGAAGTTCTTGGGAGAAGATCGCATGGACATTGAAACGAACCGCTTGGCCGGGAAAATAGCCATCGAGGCCGGCGCCGGCTACCTCAGGGTGCACGACGTAGAGGGTCACGCTTCGTTAATCTGAAGTTTGGCCGGGATCCCAATTGTTGAACTTGAATCCCGGAATGGCTTCGGCCGGGCGGTCGTTCGCGCGCAGCATCATCGAAAGCCTGGTTTCGGTTTTTAAATTCTGGACGCTGTGCTCGGGTCTGATTTCTTCATCCGTGTCAATCAGCCCAGGGGCTCTCAGCAAGCACAGATCGCCGGGTAAGACGGGGGATATCATGTCTTGCCCCTTGTGGGTGATAACCAGATCGCATTCGCCCTCGATGGCGACGATTGCGACAAGGCCGATGAAACGCAAGTTGTCGCGGTGCCGGCTCAACCCGACCTCTTGGTCGTCATAGAGGTGGAAAGAAAGCTCGTCGGCCTCCCAGTTTTCTAAAGAGGGGAACTCGGCCGACATCTCGTTGACGTAGTCTTGGGTCTTCTCCTTCAAGGCGACCGTATTGGGCAGGCGGTCCAGGAACGACTGGTCGCCCCGGCTGAGTTTCAGGGCGAAGGTGAAATGGTTCTGGACAATCTCCAAACCCCGTTTATTCTGATAGGTTTCGTGGGCGTCAAGCCACTCCTTCCCGAGGCCGCCGGCTTCTTTGGCCACCACGGCGACTTCTGAGGGATCGGCGAAGCAGGGGATGATTTCAACGCCCGTGCCCGACAAATTTATCAACTCCCTGTAATACATACTATAGATTGTACCCCAATATGCCGGCGCCGGCCCAATAATGAATTATTAAACGGAGGGCGGGTGGCAGCGCCGGGCAGGCCGAAGCGGCACAATCCCGCGGCCGCAGCTTTTACGCCTTGGCGAAATTTGGTATCATGGCTGAAGTTGATCGCATTGAAAGAAAAGCTTGAAAAATGAGAATAGCGTTCGTCGGCAAGGGAGGCAGCGGCAAAACCACCTGCGCCGCCCTCTTCACCCAGCACGTCCTCAACGACGCCAGCGGCAACGTCTGGGCCGTGGATGCCGACCTCAACATGCATCTGGCCGAACAACTGGGCGTTGACGCTACGGGCCTGAAACATATCTCCGACCCCGCTTCGGAAAAAGACATCAAGGCATACCTGAGGGGCGGGAACGGCCGGATCAAGGAACTGTCCCATTTCAAGAAAACCACGCCGCCCGGGGAGGGCTCCGGCTTTATCGTCGTCAGGGATTCCGACAATTACGTCCTGCGAAACTACGCTTCAATCCGGAACAACCTATTCTTATCAATCGTCGGGTCTTACGATCCGGACGGCATCGGCGCCAGCTGCTACCATAACAATCTGGCCGTCTTGGAAAGCATGCTGTCCCACACGATCGACGAAGGCGCGCACGTCATCGTCGACATGGTCGCCGGCGTCGACGCCTTCGCGGGCACGTTGCACGCCCAAATCGACCTTGTGATTCTGGTAACCGAGCCGCCCAAGAAATCCGTGGACGTTTACAAACA
>VXOZ01000218.1 GCA_009839775.1 Chloroflexota bacterium
TCGCTAATGCCTTGTATCCCACGCCGCCGGAACTTATGGACCCACAGACACCGGAGGCCACGGCGCTGCGGGTAGCCTCCGCCGAGACGAACAGCCTCGTGTTGCTGATACTTGGCGGCGCACTGGGCGGATTTCTCGGAGGCACTACCGGTGCTAAGCTCGCGAGAGACAGAACATTCGCAGTCACCAGTGCTGTCGGCATACTCCTAGCGCCTTGGGCCATATATTCCTTCTACGTTTTCTTTCCCGCGCGGCTGTGGTTTCCTATCGGCATGCTCGTTGCGTTCCTGGTCTCTACCTTTCTTGGCGGCATCGTTGCGCGGCGGATCCAGGTGGGGTAGGCCATTTACCGCATGGCCATAGAGGGTTCGTTTTTATGCAACCGGACGGCAATCCCTGCGCGGGCGCCCTGCCCGCACATGGTATGGCGGCTAACTTTAGCGTCCAAAGCTGTCCGAAAATCCCGCAAACTGCGCGTACCCTTGAGCGAGGCGCGTCCTACCATCATCCGCGAGGTGCAATTGGCTCCCGCGCGTAACGGAGAGCCATGGGCTTGATTCTGAGCTTGCCACAATGAGCTGCGCTTCTCACTGCCGTGGATACTAAGCCAACCCGGGGTAAGAGCAGGCTACGCTCTAGCTCCATCCCCGGTGAGAATGGGGCGTCCGGTGCGCGTACTAGCTATCCACTCGGACGGAGACGATATCAATCCCGTAGTACTTGCGGTGACGCACTGCGGCGGTGTAATGGCGTAGGATGCGCAAAGAGAACTCCTGGGATGCCTCCAAAGAGGTGTCCTCATTCAAGTAGGCCAATTGGTCTTCGATGTTCCCCTTGATCGTATCATCGGCAAAGACGATGAATTCGAGCTCGGCGGCTGCACTTTCCGGTTGAGCGGTGACGATCAACCGGCGGCTTGCGTCCTCCGCGCCATCTTCTAGAAAAGTCAGAACTACCTCCTCGCCGACCAAGCGCAGCCGGCTCGTCGCCGGGTCCGACCAGCCCCACTCCGACGCAAGCGTCTGGAGAAACCCGTCGATTTCGGATAGCGAGTGCGTTGCAAGCTCCACCTCCAGCCGTTTGGGCTGCCGGGCCGTCAACTGCGCAAATACGGTCATGCCCAGCGCCACCGCGCCGCCGACAACGACCGTGTTGCTGATCAGCATCGCGCCAGCGCCCTCCAAGAGTTCGGCGAGAGTCCCCGCCGATAGACCCAACACCAGAGACACGCCCGCAATGGCAAACTTCATGGGTTCCACTTGGCCGCCGAAGGCAGTTTTCGCGCCCTCCACGAAAAGCATGCCGAAGATGATGACGTATACCGCGCCTACTACCGGACTCGGAATGGCGACGAGCAAAGCAATGAACTTGGCCAGTGGCGCTACCGCGAGGGTGAAGAGGCCCAAGTAGACGCCTACGATTCTGGCCGCGACTCCGGTAAAGCTGATGTAGACGACCGTAACTGCCCAAGGCGCAGTAACCGGCAGCGTTCCCAATAGGCCGGTCAACATCGTGCTGCCGCTATAGAGGTTGAGGCCGCTTTGCACCGTGCGCAAATCGACTGCTACGGGTTTGCGGTACGACCCCTGATAGATGAGCGAGAGGTCTCCCAGCGTCTTCAAGTATGCCGTCAGGTTTACGCAAAGAAAGACCGGCAACAGCAGCCAAAAGTCTCTCCCCAGCGTCAGGTTGAAGCCATGCCACGTCAGCGCGGGCAGGGCGAACCAAGGCGCTTCCAATGCAGTACGAATGTCGTAGAAGCCCAGCGGCGCCGCTACCGCCAAGCCGGCGGCAACCATAATCGGCAAAATCCACAGACGCCACGCCGGCGAGCCGCGGAGATAGACGCCAACGCCAACGACCAACGCCACCAAACCGGGCGCCAAGAAGACGGGCAGCGACACGCCTGCCGGCGCAACGATTGTACGCTCCAGAATGAACGGCACGGCGGAGAGCGCCACCAGCATGATCACGGTGCCGGTGACCGTCGGCGTGAAGATGCGGCGCAATGACGCCAGGCGCAGGGTCAACACGAACTGAATCAGTGTTGAAAAGACCATCAAACTAGCCAACAAGCCGGGACCGCCTACGGAGAGCGCCAACGCGGAGGCAGCCAAGAACGGCACGTTGAAGTTCGTAACGATGAGGCGGCCGGACCCAACGTACGGAAACCGAAGCGAATGAAGGATGATGCTAAGCCCGGTAAGCGTCAACCCTGAAAATGTAACCCAAGACAGATAGCCATCGGATTGACCGGACGCCCGCACGACCACGGTCAAGAGCAGCATGAGGCTGATCGTATTGATGACGAATATCTGAAGGGCCGCGGGAATCGCCAGGGACGGCGGACACGCTTCCTCTGGTTCGCTACGAATCATGGCTCGCCCCTACGTGCGCATTGCGAAACGGCAACGTTGGATCAGGGGTCAGCGCCGGCAGGAGATCGTTGCGTCACGTAACCCCGCCAGCCAGATTGAGGTGAATGGAGACGCGCTAAACCCACCTCCTCTTTGCGAGCACACGGGGCGGGCCGGCGCCCGCCCCTGCAGGTGATCGTTTGTGTAGCGCGATGTCCGGTGTAAGCCGGCGTGCGCAGCCGCTACTCTCAAGCCCCCGGAAGCTTGTTAGCGCGGTGGCCGCGGTTCTGTCGCGCCCAGTAGTGTGCTCGCCAAAACTCTTGGGCTCCTACCGCTCGCTACTCAGAGGCAAAGAAGCCCGCTGCGAAGATCAGATTGTCGTGTCGTACCGCCAGCAAGTGGCGTTGGCTAAACCCGGAGCCACGGGCGTTGGCCAATTCGGCTTCGAACTGGATCCAACCACCTTCCTCGCTCGCGGCATTCACCAACATCTCGCCCACGCGCACGCCTCTTCTGCTCACTCCCACCGCAACGTAATCAAGTCCTACGACTTGCGTCTGAATCGGACTGGTGAGGACTATATTGTCCGCGTCGAGAAGGATCAAGTGAATCTCATTCTCGCCAATGCTCTCCCGGGTGTTATAGTACGCGGCTGTGGCGTCCAGGCCTTCTTTATCGTAGTACTCGATGGCCTGCTGCACGTACACCTCCGTAGCCGCCCGAAGCTCTGCCACGGATGGGGCGGGATAGTAGCCTGAGGCAAAAATCATCCCGTCGTGCCGCACCGCATAGCCGACTTTTGGCGCTTCCCGCAGCGTCAGCGGATGCGGCCACAGGTATTCGATCCAGTGGCCTGCCTCCGTCGCCTTGGCAAACTCCTTGCCTAGCTCAAACCCATCGGAACCCACAACATCCTTGATGTCCGTGCCGATGAGCCGCGGCAATAGTGGATGGATGATGTAGATGTCATTGGCATCCATCACGAATAGGTACCATTGACTCTCAAAGCTCGCCACGCTGTTGTAGTACGCCTTCAGCGAATCCAGCCCATCCCGGTCATACCGCTCGATGGCTCGTTGAACGTACGCCAGCGTGTACTCCCGGGGATCGGCGCCTACCCAAGCCGGCGTGACCTCTTCTTCACTGCCCGTGTAGTAGCCTGACGCGAAGACATACCCATCATGCCGCACGGCCCAGGTGACTTTACTCTCTTCTAGGCCGGTCAACGGGTTTGGCCACAAATACTCGATCCAGTGCCCGTCTTCTGTCGCGCCGGCAATCTCCTTGCCCAGCTCTTGGCCATCTGAGCCTACAACGTCCTTAATGTCCGTGCCGATCAGGTGCGGGAAGATGGGATGGACAACATAGATGTCGTTCTCGTCTGTCATAAAGAGATAGAACTGTCCGTCCATGCTCTCCCGGCTGTTGTAAAAGGCGACCGTCGCGTCCAAACCCTCGCTCTGGTACCGCGCGATGGCTT
>VXOZ01000463.1 GCA_009839775.1 Chloroflexota bacterium
AAATCAAAGAGAATATACGCAAGCAGATTCCGCTGGGGCACTTCGGTACGGCAGAAGACATCGCTGACGCCATCCTCTTTCTTGTCTCTGACGAGGCGCGCTACATCACCGGCGAGGTGCTCAGCGTCAACGGCGGCTGGTATATGTGAGTGTGGATCTTTCGGTTGTTGTTCAAGGAGTCCGTCAGTTCTCGCTAAAGCTGATAATTGATGCCAGTAGGCAAAATGAAACTGGCGACCGTGGTCAGCGCTTCTACATCTGGCGGACGCAGGTTACAAACCTGCGCTACCGGAGGGTGGCACTCGACTTGCATGTAGCACAAGGTCTTGTCCCCCGCATAATCCAAGAACATAGCGCGTACGGATCGAAAGGAAACTCCTTATGCTGATCGACACCACCCAATTCAAGGCCAACCACCTTGCTGAGGACGCTGCTTTGCCAGCCGAAAAGACCGCGCTTATCATCGTCGACATGATGCGGCGCTTCTGTGATCCGGCTTGGCTGTCAGGCGGCAACGCCGAAAGCGAGTGCTGGTTTACTTCAGAACTGCAAAGCGTTATTCCCAACCTGCGTGCGATCCTCGACGCCTTTCGCGCTTCCGGCGGTCTGGTGGTTCACGTCGTCAACGCCAAGTGGACTAAAGAAGCTCGTGAAGCGGTGCCCTACCAGCGGGGGCGTGACTACGACTACTTCGATTCCCATGCCATGTCCGTGATTGATGAGCTTGCCCCTCAGCGCGACGAGATAATCGTACGCAAGCTGACGAGTTCTGCCTTCACCGGCACGGGACTTGACTACATGCTGAACAACGCCGGCATTCGGAACGTCGTCCTCACCGGCCAATACGGCGGCGCGTGCGTGTTCTATAGCCTCATCCAGAGCCGCGAATACGGCTTCACCAACTACTGGCCGACAGATGCCATTCTGCACGCCTCCGCCGTAGACCAGGCCATGATCACGCCATTGGTCGGCACCCGCTGGGCAACGCTCGCTACGTCGGCACAAATCGCCCGGTCAATCACCGGTCAACGCGCCTTGGCGTGAAAGTTCGCGTCCCACCTGCCTTGCCGAAGCAAGAACGTAGCGGACGGTGAGGTAGTCAGTCCGTCATTACCATGAAAATAGCGTGACCAAGCCGTTCGCCCTGAGCATCGTCGAAGGGTGAACGGCGGAGGTAGCGGGTAGCAACTCCGCACCCTATTCTCTCCGTTCATGCTTCGACAAGGGTTGCGCGAAGCCCACTCAGCACGAACGGAGAGATGTGCGTTCACTTTCATTCCCTTGTGTGGCCTGAGCAAGGCCATGGTGATTCCCGTGAAAACGGGAATCCATCTTCACTTCTCAAGCTGACCCCTACCTCTGTGATATTTTGGCGAAATGCGAACTGAATTCTGCCCTCCCAGTCCTAATGCCACCAGGCGCGATGAAATCCCATCTTGCCCTGTCTAATCACCTCAATTCTGACTACATTCTCCTGCCTTGACACTCGTTACACGCGCTGCTAGTCTGCAACCAACCGGTTGGTTGAGCAGCCACAAAGGAGCAATCAGATGACTCGACGCAAGATGTTACTCGGCCTCGGTTCCGGCGCGGGCCTGGCACTGTTGGCGGCCTGCGGTCAAGCGACCACGATGACTGGCGAGGCGCCGGCAGCTGAAGAGAAGATGGAGCCCAAGGCGGAAGAGAAGCCCGCAGAGCCGGAAACCTATGAGATTCGGGTGTTCACCACTGCCCGTTGGGACCTCAGCGAGGGCATTGGTTTGGAGGTGGTCCAGGAACTTGAGGAGGCCAATCCCGGCATTACCGTCAACGCCACTGTTGAGTCCGGCAACCGCATGGACAAGATGGTGACGTCTGTTGCCGCCGGTTTCGGCCTTGACATCGGCCAGGCAGGCTCGTGGCAGTCGCAGACCCTCGCCGTCCTCAAGGTGCCGGTGGGGCTCGACTCCTACATGGCGACCTCGAACGTCATCAAGAAAGAGGAGATCTGGGAATCGCTGCGCGGTGACTTGGAGTACAAGAGCGTGGTGCAGGGCATGCCGTTTGGCCCGGACATCCGCTTCCTCTATGTCGGCAATAAAGCCTACCTCGACGCTGGCCTTGACCCGGAGAGTCCACCGGCAACCTGGGACGATCTCGAGGGTGCGATTGCCAAAATCTATTCGGTTAGCGGCGACAAGATTGAGAAGCTCGGCTTCGACCCGTTGCGCGGCACGGGCGGCAACCACCTCTGGATGGTGCCCATGTGGCAGTTGGGTGGGGAGACCACGACGCCGGAAGGCAAGGTGAGCCTGAATACGCCTGAGGCGGAAGAGGCCCTGAACTGGCAGAAGAGCAGCATCTTCGATGCCCAGGGCGGCTACAACCAGGTGCTGGAATTCTGGGGTGAGGCGGCGCGGTATCCCGCTTACTTCCAGCCGTTCTTCCAAGGCGTGGTCGGCAATATGCACCTCACCAATTCCGAGCGTGCCGGGCAAATCCTGCCGAATCAACCGGACTTTGAGTTCTCTTACGGGCCGTATCCCGTGCCCGAAGGCGGACGCCAGGCCGGCTACGGCGGCTGCCATACCTGGTTCATTACGGTTGACTCCGCCCAGCCCGATAAGTCGTGGCTATTCATGGAGCATTTCGGCAGCCGGGACGTGAACATTCGCTGGGCACTGCACTTCGACCGTCTGCCCATCCGCTCCGACGTGGCAGATTCCGAGGAGTACCACCAGGGTGACGACTTCGTGCGCTTCTCCGCCAATATGATGCAGCACCGCAAATTCGTCATTCCGTTACCGGGTGCGCCGCAGGTGCTCAGCTTCGTCAATGGCTTCATACCGGATGTCATGGCCGGTAACATTACGATCCCCGAAGCGCTCAAGAATGCCAACGAGCAGATCCAGACCATTCTGGACGAGTTCCTGGCAGAGCACGGCGAAGCGTAACAGCAAATCTCATTCTCACAAGAGAGTAGAATGGAAGGAGGAGGTCACGCGGCCTCCTCCTTCTGCACTTCAACGAAAGGTGTCTCGTGCAAGGCGATGATCCCAAACTGACAGGAGCCGACGTCGATCCGTTGCGGCAGCAACTCTTCGAGGCCTACGACAACTGGCTCATGCGCCAGTGCCGCGAGCGCTACGACGCGCGGGGCAAACGCTGGCAGCGGGACTACTCAAGCCTAGAGGCGTACACCCTTTCGGTTGCGGCCAACCGCGAGCGCCTCTTAGCCATGATTGGCGGCTGGCCGTGGGAGCGCGGGCCGCTGGAGCCAGACACCGAGGAGATCGCCACCACCGACACCTACACGGCTTCCCGCGTCCGGTACACGTCGTTTGACGACGTACGTGTGGACGCCATTCTCATTCGCCCCCACGGCAATGGGCCGTTTCCGGCTGTGCTCGCCCAGCACGGGGTCAACCACACGCCGGAGCAAATTTGCGGTTTCACCGATAATCCGGAACACAGTGCCGCGTACCACGAGATCGGCGTGCGTCTTGCCAAGCACGGCTACGTGGTCATCGCGCCGCGCATGATCGGCGGCTACGGTGAAGACCGCTACAACGTGCCGAATATCCCCTCGCTGCGCTCGCAAGAGCAGGGCCGGGCGCAGAACCAGATCCACCGCAAGGCTCTCCTCATCGGCCAGACCATCCAGGCGCTGGAGTACTTCACTCTCTCCCGCGCCGTGGACTACCTGGAATCGCTGCCGGAGGTAGACAACGACCGCATCGGCCTCTACGGCCTTTCGCGGGGCGGACGGGCGGCACTCTGGCTAGGCGCGCTGGAGCAGCGGCTACAGGCCGTGGTGTCCTCCGCGTGGTTCAACGAGCTGTCGCTTAGAC
>VXOZ01000212.1:0-2054 GCA_009839775.1 Chloroflexota bacterium
GCTGGTGACCATTTGGCGGCTTGCCCGCTCCGTCATTCGTGCGTGAGCCGGAATCTACCACTGTTTCCACTCCGTCATTCCCGCGAAAGCTCGCCCCGTGCCGGGGCGCGGAATCCATCTTCTCCGGCAGCACAAACATATTCTTCGGACTATAGTCCCCGTGCACCAACACCATCTTTCGTGCCTTCATCTGATCAACCGCACGCGAAACCACCGGCCTCACCGACGGATGTTTCTCCGCAGTCGTGTTGTAGTACGGGTCGACCCGCAACTGCCAGAAGACCTCATCGTCAATGAAGCGTTGCCGCACGGCCGGCTCCTGAATAGCATGCATCCGGGCCAGCAGACGGCCCGCCGCCGCAGCCACACTGACGTCCACCCGTCCGGCAAGCAAGTTCTCCTTCCAAAGCGTCGCCGACTCAGGCGCACACGACATGCCGTAAATGAAGTTTTCCTTATCGATGAAACGGACTTCCGGCACGGCGCCGCTCGGCAGATGCTCCGCCACGATACGCAACGCTTCCGCCTCGCGCAGAGCACGATCGATACGCGACGGCCAATATGCCTCTACACGCAATTCGGGCAGCGCCTGCTTGAGCACCATGCACTGGGTTGGCGTCGTTACCCTGAGCACGATGTTCGAGACACCGCCGCCCAGGGCTTTCACCGCGACCGCAGTCTCAGATTCCAGCACGCCCTGCGCCGCGAGGTAACGCCCAATCTCCGCACTGTCCAGCTTATCGAGAGCAAGCATAGTTCTTACGCTACTCTAGCCTTGTATCGGGCTTTGAACCTAGGAAGACGCGCACTTCAGTCAAAGGTGTTCTCTTGTCCGCCCATCTCGTGCCGATCCCGCCGGTTGCCAATCGCACGGTACTGTTTTGTTAGCGTAGCAAGTTAACCGAAGGTCTCCGGGCCAAGCGGCCGGTAAACTCTATCATGCCGCCCGGGACCCCATTCATCTGGGCCAAGTCCTTCGTCGAACAGCGGATAGCGGTCCGACAATCCAAACGTATAGGCAGACAACTTGAGCTGGAGCCGTTGCACGTACACCATAAGATTGAAGAGACCCTCAGGATATGTGCCTATGAGTAGCACGGGGATCCAGGTGAACCAGTAAACAAGCAATACCAGCAGTCCGATAACAAACAAGAAGATAAAGAAGGGGACGAGTACGGCAAACCTGAAGATTCCACCAGCCAGCGGTAACGCAAGGAAACGGTTCGGCCTTTTAGGCAGCGCTATTTCGAGCCGTACCTCAGCGCTCGAGTCGAGGGAAAAGCCAGGGTAGGTATCGCTGAGACCGAGAAAGAAACAGTTGGCCTTGGCTGAGAGTCGCATCGAGCCCACAGCGAGCATATAGGCAGGCCCCCAGTATTTGCCGATAAAGAGCACGAAAAACGCGTTAATGACGCTCAGTGCCATCGCGGCGAAGGCTACGATCATGAGCCAGATACCAATCGGGATGACAGCTATGAGCTTTACCGCGCCGCCAAGCACAGGAAACGCCCACAGCCGGTTCGGGTTTTCGAGGTAATCGACGCTAAACGTTGAGTTATCTGTCGCTGATGTTGGAGCGCCAGAGTTCATCAGGAGAGTCCTTCTTGCCTTTGCCGGTCAGATGCTGCAAACGCATACGCGGCATGATCGCGGTCACCCTTCTCATTGGGATGTCTGCCACCGTGCAGGTGCGGCGTCACCGCCTTGATAGTAGCATGGCCGCTGCGTGCGGCGTATTTTACCGCAGGGCAGTTGCAACGTCTTCACTGGCATGTGTTGCTTTCCCTCTTTAGATAGATGGTTGACTGACCGCAGCATGGCGTAAACTGGTCTCACAACCTTATGGCAGTTGCATTGGGCGAAGAGAAGCAGCCCGTGATAAGGAGCGTTAAATGATACGGATCACGAGCGACGTGGAGTGCGGCAACGGCAAGGAAATCGAGCAACTGGCAGTTGACCGCTTTCGCCTGCAGGTAGACGGCGACAAGCAGAGCGGCTACTGCGGCTACTTCTGCTTTGACATTATCAATGAAGGCCCAAAGGCGGACGTAACC
>VXOZ01000212.1:2064-3828 GCA_009839775.1 Chloroflexota bacterium
CGACGCGGCGGAGGCTGCGAAGTTTGAGAGTCCCACCGGTTTCCGAACGCTCTTCCCCACGACGATTTGGTTCAAGCCGGTGGACTTCCACCGCTACCGGCCTTTGCCGGGCACACCACCCGCAAGCATCGAGGGTCACATAACCTTCACCGTGCCGGTGGAGCAAGATCAGCATGTCCGTGTCGCCATGACGTACGTGGCTCCCTATAGCGAGATTGCCGAGTCTTTGCACCAGTTCACTTCAGAACGCACCGACCGCTGCAAGCCTTTCTCTGTGGGCACCACGGTACAGGGACGGGAGATTCTGGGGCTGCGCGCGGGCACGCCAGGCAAGCCGAAACTCTTCTGCGTGGCGGGACAGCATCCTCATGAACACGCCGGCATGTGGGGCGTGCTCGGAATTGCCGACTTCGTTTCATCCTTGCTGCCGGAGGCGGCAGCCCTGCGTGACCAACTCGACGTCTTCGTCGTGCCCACGGTCAACCCTGACGGCAACGTGCTGGGCCGGAACGCCTTCAATGCCGAGGGCTTCGACATGTACCAGGCATTTGGCGACAATCCTGATGCCGACTTGCCGGAGGCCCACGAGAGCCGCCTGCTCTGGGAGTGGGTGGAGACCGAAAAACCCGCCCTCTGGATGAACTTTCACTGCTACACCGGCTGGCGGCTCAACAGCGAGTATCCCTACGACGGCTGGTACGAAGTAGAGGACCGCACCCTCTTCAGCGACCCCGCGCAGCGCCAGCTCTACGCCGCGCTCTGCGACACCATGCGCCTGGAAACCGACGGCCCGTCAACCCACGAGCGCGCCAGCATCCACCAGCCCAACACGCTCTGTTACCAATTCGCCAAGCGCTTCGATCTGCCCCATGCCTTCTATGAGATCAACAACGGCACCGCGGGCAAACACCTTGGCGCGCAACGGGCAATTCACGTCCTCAAACGGGTGACAAACACGCTGTTGCACTATGTCCAATACGACGAATAGCTAGCGGAAGAGTCTTTCTCTACTTCTTCTGCAAAATCATCCACCCAAAGAATTTCATCGGCTCTGCACTGAAGCTCCGTAGACACCCCATTCCGAAACACTAAGAGCATGATTCTCTTTCCCTGTTCGGAAAGAAACTCGATGGCATCAAGGAGATCACTGTCACCCGACGACAACAGCAGAGCGTCATATTTCTCAAGGTGGGTTAGTGCGAGAGTGGCAAGTCCAACGTCAACGCCCTTTTGCTGCTGCCGAACGACTTGACTCTGGCTACACTGCGAGCACTCCACTTCCACCCTTCTCTTACAGTCTTGACAATATGCTCTATTTGCCTCGATCGTCTTTAGCTCATAGAGTTTCGTGATGATTTTGGGTCCATCGGGCGGTCCAGACCTTAGCCAATTGTGGAAGTTGTCCAGGCCTTCGGACCGCTCGCTAGGTGTAGAGTTCAAGTAGTATGCACGCCAGATCGCGCTGGTCTTTTCAATCTTGTTTCTAAGCTTTAGGTAATCTAAGTTGTAGTTGTAGCCGTACCCTATTGCTGCATCCTGTAAGACCAATTATTCGGAAACACTTCTGGGCTCAGTTGTTGAGAGATTCAATGTGCGTTTAGCAGTCCAAATCGTCATCCCTCTGAAGAAGTTAGGCCGGTGCAAGCAAGCGCCAAGCCTGATTCAGAGAGACCGTACGAGAGAGATAGTAGCCGGTGCCAACCCCAACTTCAGACCACTTAGGGTAGCTGTGAGGTACCTGGAGTCAGCGGGATTCTCATGAGC
>VXOZ01000077.1 GCA_009839775.1 Chloroflexota bacterium
TTGCTGTTGCCGCGCCATGAGATCGTGCTTAGCGGCGTGAGAGAGTAAGTAGTTCAGCACTCTTGGCTTGAGGATTTTCCCCTCACCCTAACCCTGTCCCCGAGGAGAGGGAATCAGAGGTCACTCTTGAATTTGAGGAGTCCCCCTAATCTAGCCCGTTCGCCGGGGAGAGGGAACCGGAGGAGTACTCTTGACTTTGAGGAGTCTCCCCTCAACTCAGCCTTCTCCTTTGAGAGAGGACCGGAGGAGCACTGGATTGGCGCGATAGTCCGATTGGGACTCACTGCGACACAGGTTGCGATCCTGCGCTTAGCGCCCCTTCTCTAACATGGACCCCTTATCTTGGCTAGAAATCAGTCGCGGCGCGCTGCAACACAACGTAGCCACCATCAGAAAGCGGCTAAAGCCAGAGACTTCACTCTTGGCGGTAGTAAAGGCCAATGCCTACGGCCACGGTATGCACGTGGTCGCCCAGTGCATAGCTGATCACGTTGACTGGCTTGGGGTCGATTCGCTGGATGAAGCTTTGGCGCTCCACAACGCTGGGATTACGCTACCGATACTGATCATGGGCTTTACTCCCCACAGCCGGGCTGACGAGGTAGTGCAGCATGGGTTTCGGCAGGTAATCTTCGACAAAGAGTCTGCCGCGCGCCTGTCGGAGCAGGCAGCAGCGCAAGACTCGACCGCCGCTGTGCACGTGAAGATCGAGACCGGCACGTATCGTTTAGGCGTTGCCTATCAGAAGGCGGTTGCCTTCCTGCGCGACTTGCACGCCCTTCCCAATCTCAAGGTGGAAGGGATTTACACCCACTTTGCCACGGCCGAGGATACGGCGGATGATTCGTACTTTCGTTTGCAGCGCAGCCGGTTCGCGAAAGTCCAGGCAGTTTTGGAGCGAGAAGGCTTGGAAGTGTCGTATCAGCACATGGCGGCCTCGGCGGCAGCGATGGTGACGCCCGCCGCACAGGGCAGCCTGGTACGCTTCGGGATCGGCCTCTACGGGTTGTGGCCGTCGTTGGATACGCAAATTGCCATGACGGAGCGCGCAGTCCGCCCCTTGGCACTTCAGCCGGTAATGCGGTGGAAGACGCGAATCGTGCACATGCAAGACGTGGCTCGGGGCGAAACGGTGGGCTATGGCCGCACGCATCGCACGCGGCGTGATTCCGTCATTGCCGTTATCCCCGTAGGATATTCGGACGGCTATGACCGCAAGCTGTCAAATGTGGGAGAGGTCGGAATTCGCGGCCGGCTTGCCACCGTGGTCGGTCGCGTGATGATGAATATGACGCTTGTTGACGTAACCGGCATTCCCGGTGTCCAAGTGGGCGATGAGGTGACCCTGCTGGGACCGGAAGTACCGGCGGAGACTATCGCCACGCACGTAGGGACCATCAACTACGAGATTGTGAGCCGAATCAATCCCGCCTTGTCACGCATTGCAGTGCCTTGATAGATCAAGAATGGCGTGGTGGCGAGCAGTTGCGCGTGGTGTTGTTGCCCATTGACTCGGGGCAACAGCGCAGGTTGCAAACCTGCGCTACCGGATCCCCTAATCACTGATACAGAAACGTGAATCAGTAAGCGGGCTACGTCGCCTCGACTTGGCGTCGCGAAAAGAGGTCCCAATCTACCAGCAGGCTCGCGGCAATGAAGATGGAGGAATAGGTGCCGGTAGCGGTGCCGATCAAGAGGGCTAACACGAAGTCCTTGATGGCAAGCCCGCCAAAGAGGTAGAGCGCAAAGAGCGTGATGAGCAACGTGATAGACGTGTTGAGGGAACGGTCAATCGTCTGGTTCACGCTGAAATTGACGACAGTGGGCAGGGGCGCGTGGGAGTACTTGGAGCGGTTCTCCCGCACCCGGTCGAAGACCACAATCGTATCGTGCACCGAATAGCCGATGGCGGTGAGAATGGCCGTAATGAACATGGAGTCGATCTCCTTGTCCATCAGGATGCCCAACACGGAGAAGACGCCCAGCACGACCAGCACGTCATGCACGAGCGCGCAGATCGCGCAGACGCCATAGCGGAAGGGCTGCGGCACGTGGCGGAACGCCCACGTGATGTAGACGAGAATACCGACGGAAGCCACCAGTACAGCCAGGATCGCTCTCTGGGTGAGTTCACGTGCGATCACCGGCCCCACCGCCTCGAAGCGTAGCTCCTCAGCTTGGCCGTGTACCTCCTCCAGGGCGCTGCGTACCGCTTGCTTATCCTCGAGCGCAAGTTCTTTGGAACGAATGATGACCGAGCCTTCGCCCGTGGCCTGCACCAAGGGTTCGCCAAGATCGAGGCTCAGGTAGATGCGCTTTATTTCCTCTGTCGGAGGGGTTGACTCAAAGCGCAATTCGTAGATGGTGCCGCCGGAAAAGTCGATGCCGAGTTGCAGGCGAAAGAAGACAAGGGAAAGAATGCTCGGCACCAGAATGATTGCGGAGACGACGTACGCCCACTTTCTGCGGCCAACAATGTTAAACATTAGTCGCTGTTACCCCACTTACGAATACGTTGTGTATGCTACTTTACACGCCGACCGAAGTCGGCACCAAGATGTCTGCTGCTTCCACTACTCTGCTAATTTCAGCGTCTTGAGAAGGTCCTGGTATACGGTGCACTCTCGCGCAAAGATGTAGTGCGGAGAGGTCACCGAGACGCTCACGCAGCCGGCCTGCCGCAGGCTTGCCACCGCAGCCAGCAAGTCCCGCGACTTTACTTGCACGGTTACGGCAAACCACGAATTGTCCTGCTCGTCCCTGGCAAAGACACGCGCAATCGTTGGGCCGAGCAAACCGCCTACTTCCGGAAATGCCACCAGCGTGGCGGCGATTGCTTCCGCGGAATCTCCTTGCATGTTCGCAGTGAGCGTCGAATACGGAGCGGCGCGTTGCGACGATTCTATGAATTCCAGAATCTGACGCAGCGCCTCCCGTTTAGTAGAACTTGCACGCAGCCGTTCGCGGTTGCCGATCAAGCACGCCTGTGTACGCAATATGACGCCATGGTCGATCATCTTGAGCCGGTTGTCTTTGAGCGTGGCGCCGGTGGATACCAAATCGACGATGATGTCGGCGTAGCCCAGCGTCGGCGCCGCTTCCAGACCACCCTCGGCCTGCACGACTTGGAAGTAGGTGATCCCCTGCTGAAAGAGGAACTGGCGGGTCAGGGAAGGAAATGTCGTGGCAATGCGCAGCACCCGGCCTCTCTCCCGAAACTCCAGCGCCACTTCGGCAAGATCGGTCAACGTGCGGACATCGATCCACTCCTCCGGCACGGCGATGGCAAGCTGCCCGTGGGAGTAGCCGAGGTCTGCCGCGACCACCACCAAGTCATCGCCTTCTTGCCGCATTTCAGACAGGATATCGAAACCCGTAATGCCAGCGTCGGCGTCGCCGCTGCGTACTTGCTCGACCATCTGCCACGCGCGCTGAAAGAGCACCGCCACATTGGCTACCGTGGGGAGCGTGGCTTCATATGCTCGCGAGTTTGGGCGCACGACATCAAGGCCGCACTTGGCGAAGAACTCCAGGGTCTGTTCCCCGATGCGGCCCTTGCTTGGCACGAGCAGTCGCAGCGCTTCAGCCATTGACCACCTGCACCACTTCCCTTAGCGTCAGCGCTTGCTCGGTACCATCTGCGAGCCGACGGAGGGTAACGGTCTCCGTACCGTCATTCCGGCGAAAGTCGGAACCCATCTTTGCCGCGACTTGCTCAACCAGCAGGAGAAAAGGCACTGACCTCCGGTTCGCGTAGCTTACCTCCGCACGTACGGCGCGCTGCCGCAGATCGAGTTCCGCGCGAATGCCGTGTTCGCGGAGCCAC
>VXOZ01000305.1 GCA_009839775.1 Chloroflexota bacterium
CACCGTGGAAGGCGACGATCTCGTGCTTGCCGGTGTAGAGCCGCGCAATCTTCATGGCCGTTTCAATCGTTTCGGCTCCTGTGGAGAGTACAATCGCGCGGGAAAGGTTTGGCGGCGTAATGTCCACGAGCTTCTTGGCCAACTGCGGCCGCCACTCATTGAGAAAGTCGTATGTGTTTACGGCGCGCTCCGCCTGTTCCTGCATGGCGCGCACGAGACGCGGATGGCTGTGTCCCGCGTTGGCGACGAGCACGCCGCTGGTGAAATCCAGAAACGTATTATCGTCCATGTCCGTGGCCCACACGCCTTCGGCGTGTTTCCAGACAATTGGCACCTGCTCGCTGGACGCGTTGGGCTCGTACTGCTCCGAGATTTCCTTGATCTCACGCGAGCGCGGGCCGGGCAACTCGGTGTTGATAATTGGGCCGCGTAATCGAGTGCTCGTTTTCATCGATTTTCCTCCTATGAAAGTCGTTCAGTGACGCATACGCGTCTTGCTTCAGACTGCGTATGCTTGCCCACTCTTGAACGTTCGGGCATCACTTGTTGCCTACTCTTCTTTCCAGAAGACTTGCGGTGAAGTGTCGACGTGCAAATCAGCAACAACGCTAGCAATCACCGCTGTCTGCGGGCATGGTGCGCATTATGAATTCATCGAACATCGGCACAGTAAAGTCAGTATCTCCATGGCCCGGGCTCCACACCATGCCTTTGCTGATGAGATTGCTGCGTGTCGGCGCGAGCGATGAAACGACGCGGCCGAGTTTCTGGGCGATCGCGCCGGAACGATGCGGTCCTGGACCCAGATCAGCCATCGCTCGGAGGTACTGCCGCTCCGACGGTGTTAGTCTATCAAATCTAACGCGAAAGAAACTCCGGTCCAGGCTCGCGATAGCTTGCTTGGCGGCAACGTCTACCACACTCGCGCTAATGGGAGAGGAATCAGCCGCGTCCCACACGTGCTTGCCCCACTCCTGCAAGAAATAGGGGTATCCTTGCGTCTGGGAGACGATGGCATCGAGCGCGTCGTCAGTAAACGTCACGCCTTCTGCTTGCGCTGGCTTTTGCATTGCCCGCTTGGCGTCCGTGGGTGAAAGTGCTGCAATCTCGGGGAAATCGAAAAGCCTCTCTGCGTAAGACTTGGCTTTGCCGGTGCGGCCGCGCACCTGGGGCAGCCCGGCCCCAATAAGGGTTACGGGCAATTGGCCTTGGGACGTGTGGTGCAGGGCAATGATCAATGCCGCCAACTCCGGTTCTTTTACGTACTGAATCTCGTCAACGAAGAGCGCCACACAGGAACCGGCCGCTTTGGCGGCGTTTCCTACAACTCCAAAAATGTCCTGCAGATCCGCCTCCAGGTCTCCGCTGTCCGCTAAGCCGGGTTCCGGCGAGAAATCTAGGCCAACTTCAATGTCTTGATACTTCACCTTGAGCGCGCTTACAAACCCGGCAAGCCCTTGCAGGGCGCGTTGCGCGAGTTCCCGTGATGCCTCTGTTCGCGACAGTCTCAGCACTATTCGCCGCAGATGGGGCGCTATCGCCGCTGGCAGCGAACGATGCTCCGGTGCTTCGACAGCCGCCGTGTAAAAGCCGCGCTCCCCGGCGTCTTCTTGAATGCGGTTGAGCAACACTGTCTTGCCGACGCCTCGCAAACCGACCATGATGATGCTCTTACTGGGGCGTCCGCGGCGGATGCGCTCTAGCGCGATCAGAGTGGTCTCGCGGATTTCCTCACGGCCCGCAAGTTCCGGCGGCCGTGTACCCGCTCCGGGGGCGTATGGGTTTTGTATCGGATCCATGCGCGTATTATAGCAAGGTTAGAGAAATTAGCAATGTTAGTATAGTTTATCCCTTCTTAGGGCAGGGCAAGAATACCAGGCGCTACGCCTCCAAGAATGTACGCAGTCCAGCCGCCCCTCCCGCGAGCACCGGCGCACCGTGGGACGTCACGATTGCATCGAACGCCAGGTCCTTCAAGGGCAACAGGGCACCGCGCTCTTCCGGCACGAACACGCGCCAATCGGCATCGGGATGCGCGATTAGCCCATCGCCTATTACGAGCACACCGGGGCCGGACGGCACGAGCAGGGCAGTTTCCCCCTCAGAGTGCGATCCTTCGAGGTGATGTGCCTGAATGCCACAGGGGAGTTCGTCGTCACTGCTGTACACCCGATCGGGCACCATGTCCATGTCGTTCAGCGCCGCTTCCGGGGCCCAAATCTCCGCGCGCAGCCCCAGCTTGATGGAATAGGCGTCGCGCTCATGGTTTGCCGTGGTCAGCAAGACGATAATCGCCTTGCTTGGATGGCTGAAGCGGCTCAGACCTTCCTCCGGCGTATGGGGGTCGATGAGCACATTTTCTGTCTCACCTTCCACCCAGACACTGTACGCCTCACGTCCGGGACGGAACGGCGCGCTCCAACAGTAGAAACCGGAAAAGAGTTGCTCCATGGTGCGCTACGCTCACCTCAGGTTGACAATCGCGCCGCTATCGATGCTTTGGTGGACAGCCTCGGCAATGCGGGTTACTTCCAATGCGTCTTCGCCGCTGGGGTAGCGACCCTCCAACTGCGCGATGGTGCCGCCCTCCTGCAGAAACTCCAGGTTGTCGACGAAGTCGAGAATACTCTCGTACCCATAGCCGCGGTAGACGATATTCCCGTTCTTATCCTCTTCCTCGCGCATGAACGCTTCATTGTACGTGCGCATGCCGTCCTTGTAGCTGGCGGCTTCCATGCCCCGATTCTGGCTGTCGACCTCGGCAAAACCGTCTGTGCCGACAAGGCGGATGGACTGATTTACGATGGCTTCAAAGGTGTCAGGCAATACCCAGCCCGTATCGAAGAAAACACTGGCACCACCCTCGAACTCAACTTTGGCCTGGATGGCGTCGTAGGTATCGATACCGTGGGACACGAGCTTCTTCTTGATGCCCGTAGCGTACACTCTGGTGGCTTCTTTCTTGATGCACCAGCGCACAAGATCGTAGAAGTGCACCCCGAGGAACCAGGCCGGGCTGGTCGATCCCGCCCAATGGGGAAACCAGTCGCGCGGCACGACAATCTTGTCTTCCATGTGCACGTAACCGTAGAGCACATCGCCGAGCGTGCCGTCGTTGCATTGCCGTTCCAGCGCCAAGTGGTAGGGATCATAGCGTTTGTGGAAATCTACCTGAAGAAACACGCCGTTGGATTTGCAGGCGTCCACCATTTCGCGACAGCCGGCAGTGGTTACGTCCAACGGTTTTTCGACAAGGACGTGCAGACCTCGGTTGGCGGCTTCAACGGTCATCTCACGATGTAGATGGTCGGGTGTCACGATGGTGACGGCGTCCAGCGATTCCCTATCGAGCATTGCTTTCCAGTCGGTATAGATGGGAATGCCGAACTCTTCCTTGCGCTCCGCGTCCCGGGCCGGGTCACGGCCGGACGAGCAGGCGGCCACCAGGACGGTGCGGCCGGCCTTCTCAGCCTGCTGGAAAACACGCAGGTGACTTATGCCGAATACGCCGGTGCCGATAACGCCGATTCGTATGGGGTCTGCCATGGGAGTATTTCCTCCTAGATATCTGTGCTCGCTGGTGCGTATGGAGTATCGCTTGGTTTCCGATTTGAGGCTGAAAGACGATCTGTGGGCTGTTTCTGCAAGGCATCACTGCACATTCCGTGCAGGATTGTCCTTGATCTCTGTTTTCAGCGCGACGATCGCGACGGACGAGGCGGCGCATGGGCACGGATCAAGTCAAGTGCAATGCTGCCGGCTTGTGCTCCATAGGGGCCAAGCGCTTCCTCGATGAGTTCTCGGTAATAGCCGTTAGCATAC
>VXOZ01000278.1 GCA_009839775.1 Chloroflexota bacterium
CATTTGTCCCGTGCTGGAGCGGCCGGCGCGGACCTTGATGCCGGCTATAAGGTCGCGGTGACGCTCAATGGTGGCGGCAGTGAGATCGGAGTCGATGTAACGAATATCGTTAAGCTCGCCTACCTCCTGGCAATGCACAAGACCCTTGGCGCTGAGATTGAGCAAGGGGACCACGCGCACCTGCGACTGCTCGATGATGAAACGCTTGAAAGCGGGGAAGGTCGCGGCACCGCTGCTGCCGGGATCGATCCAGGTGGTTACGCCATGGTGCGCGCCTACCAGGTCCGGATCAAGGCCGGTGCCGCCCACGCCCCAGTAGCAGTGGCCGTGCAGGTCCACCAGGCCGGGCGTGACGATGTGCCCGGCGACGTCTATTTCCTGTGCGCCGGTGCCTGCAAGCGTGCCCTCCGTCACGGCAGTGATTTTGCCGTCGGCAACGCCGATGTCGCCAGCAAAACGCCGGCTTTCACCGGGGTCGATGATGTCGCCGTTGCGCAATATCAGGTCGTAGGCCATTGGCATTACCTCCGCTGTACCATGGATTTCACTCTAGCAGCACCGCTCCATGTGATTCTAACAGCCCGCTCGCTTTCTCACCCTGCGCCATGCCCTCAACCGCGCTAACCCAAAATCCGCGTTCAGGGCTTCGTTGAAAAGGAACAGCCCATTCACTCGTCGGAATCGCTTTGCTGCACGTGTAGGACCACGTGGTTGCGTTCGATTTCGCGATGGAAGCTCTCCGGCAAACGCGCCCAGTCGTGCGCTTGGACGAGAATAGGGATGTTCGACTGTTCCAAAGCCGCTTTAAAGCCGCGGAGCAAGATGTCCGGTATTGGCTCCAGCGTTGGCGAGCGCAGCGCAAGGTCGAGATCGCTGCCGGGGTGACTTCTACCGACTTCGTCGCAGACGACGTTGACACGGCTGCCATAGGCCCATGCCTCTACCCCGGGCAGGCACGCGCGCAGCAGCGCTTCGATTTGCCGGCGGTAGCGGCAAGGCAAGTTCAGACGCTCAGTCATCCGACCCCTCTGCAATGACTTGCGCCAGTTCCTTGGCGTCGACGATGAAGGTGGGCAGCAGCTTGAGTGTTGCCTCAGCAAATCCCGCGCCGTAGCGGTGCGCCGTGTCGTTGCAGGCATCTCTGTACCCGAACCAGCGTTCGCAACTCTCGACGGAGATCAACCCGTGCTTCGCCGCATGGCGAAAGCGATCCTTGAAGGTAAGCTGTCGGCCTGCCGGTTGCTGGCGAAGTAGGGTCTGAGCCGTTTGCTCAGCAGGCTGCCGCTCTGCTCCAAGACTAACTCAAACTCTTTAACACACGCGGCGCGAAAGATGTCGTAGGCAACGCCGGCTTCGCTGAGGGCGCTGTCTGCTTCATGCTGCTGCAACTGCGCGAACGCACTCTCCAAGGTCAGGATACAACGCGTGAGGAAGTCCGTGTTGATAGTCATGCTCCACTCTCTCCAGGCATGCTTCCCCTTCAACCCTGGAGCGCCTGGGTACGTCTGCTAAAAGCGTGCCTACACCTCGACCAGTCCAGTAGTGGCTTGTGGTTCTGGCACCGGTTCGCCGTGCTCACGGAGCAATGCAACATGATGAGCGACAGCCTCTCGAATCAAATCATCCGCTTCTTCCCGCGTATCCGCGGCGGCGACACAACCTGGTACGTCGGGTACGTATGCTGAGTAGCCGTTACCGGTTTTCTCAATGACGATGGCATACTTCACGTCTGATCCCCTTCTTGGATTTTAGCCTGCTTCAGAATACTGTTCCATGTCTTTGGTGCAAGTTCCTTACTCAGCTTACCCGCTATGGTAACTATTCCGAGTTTTGTGGGGTGACGGTAGTGGCGGTGACTTCCTCGAGTGCGGACGTGCTTCCAACCGTCTCGCTCTACCAGTCGAATAGCGTCCCGTACTTTAGGCATCGCAGAACCCTGCAAGCAAACGTGTCCATATTTCCCGCCAGTACCCTACATCCATTAGTAACAGGGAGTTGTACTCAGCACGAATTGGCAAAGCCCAACTGAATGAGGGATGGATGCTAATACGCGCGTCGCTGCCAGTCGTCTGCAAAGAGATTGAAGTGGCCGAAACGGTAGGGATGTTCCTTGATCACGTCGAGATTAAGGTCTATGCCAAGGCCGGACGCCTCCGGCGGATAGAAGTATCCGTCTTTAACCCGTGGAAAGCCGATCACGGCCTCACGCACGAAATCCGGCGCAAAGTCGTCAAAGCACTCTTGTATTTTCACGTTGGTGGTGCAGAAGTCGAAGTGTACGCTGGCAGCCGTGCAGACGGGCCCGTTGGAACAGTGCGGCGCCACCATTACATAGTGGGCGTCAGCCATAGCGGCGATCTTCTTGAGTTCCATAATGCCGCCGGCATGGATAATGTCCGGCTGGACGATGTCTACGACGTTGCGCCTAAAGAACCGAGCGTACTCGAAGCGCGTGAACAGCCTCTCTCCAGTAGCGACAGGAACGTGAATACCCCGCGCCGCCCGCTCCAGCGCATCTTGGTCTTCCGGCGGTACCGGCTCTTCCACCCAGCCGGGCTTGAAGGGTTCGAGCTCGCGAGCAATCTCGATTGCGGTTGCCGGGCTGAAGCGTCCGTGCATTTCAATGAAGATCTCGATGTCCGGCCCGACGGCAGCGCGTATGGCTTCCACTAGTTCGATTGACCTGCGCTTCTCTGCGGCTTCCATTTCGTACGTGCCTGCGCCAAACGGATCAACCTTGAGGGCCTTGTAGCCTTTGCGCACCACTGTTTTTGCTCGCTGGGCAAAGTCCTCGGGAGTCCGATCTCCGGTGTACCAGCCATTAGCGTACGCCTTGATGCGTTCGTGGCATTGACCGCCCAAGAGCCTGTACACCGGCGTTTCCAGCGCTTTCCCTACAATGTCCCAGCAGGCGATTTCGACTGCGCTCAGTGCAGTGTTGGCAACGGGCCCGCCCCGCCAGAAGTCATCACGATACATACGGAGCCACAGGTCTTCGATGTTGAAGGGGTCGCTCCCGACGATATGCCGACTCTTAGCCCCATGCAGGTAAGCGACGACAGCCTCATCGCGGTTCTGGATAGTTGCTTCGCCAATCCCATACAGGCCTTCATCGGTGAGCACGCGCACGAAGACGATGTTGCGCCAGTTGTCTCCGAGGACATAGGTCTCAACGTCGGTAATCCGCACGGGAGGGTGGTCCTTTCTATAGATCGCCGTTGGCACGCCAACAAAGCCCGGCGGTCACTACGCAGCCGAGGCTTGCAAGCAGACTCTTGAATTGATCTCTAAGCTGGGTTGCTAGGGTGTTTATTGTTGCTACGGCAAGAACGCTGTGAGCGGTAGCCTTATTGTGATCTAAGCATAACTTAGAGAGCGACCACTGTCACTCAATTTTGGATGCAGCGGATTTTTGCTTCACCCATCTCTCAGAGGAGGCAAAAGCCCGGCTTGCTAGCGTGAATTCGTCAATCATTGAATAGCTTAAGGTATCGAGGTGTAACTAGAAGGTTAAGGCGTTCTCAACTCGCTCAGAAGGCGGGGACTAAAGTGCGTCACTGCTAACCGGTTTTGAAATTTGGGGCGAGGTACCATACCATATACTTTGATGAAAAACAGAGTTTTACTACAGGAGCAGTTGATGATCAGTACGGTCCCAGGGAACTATCCGAAGATCGCAAACAGACCCGGTGGGCAAACGTTGCGTCGTGCCATCTCGTCTTTTGACAGGGGGCGGATATCGGCAGACGAGCTTGCGGCAGCGGCAGATGAAGTAACGGTCGAAGTGATCCGCGAGCAGGAACGTGCTGGCATAGAC
>VXOZ01000139.1 GCA_009839775.1 Chloroflexota bacterium
CATTATTTGAGCTTGTTCGGATTCGCTCCAAGAAACGAAAAACGGTACCACTCCCTCCGTTTAGCAATGCTGCGGACACTGCAAAAGTTACGATGCTTGAATTAATATTAATGTCAATGGAAGCCATTAACCTTGCAAATATATCAATCCCAGTCGACACACATATGATTACAGAAATTATGAAGATGATAGGTGTCTTAAAACCCTTGTTGTTTAATCCCCATTCTTTGTACATTTTCCACTTAAAAAGTACATTACACAATTCCTCAACAATCAATGATACAAACAACCAAACAAAGATAGCTGCAGCAAGATGTTCATAATTTAATTTACTGAATGAATCCATGATGATACCAATTAATGACTATAAGAGAATATAACTTTGATCATCACTTGTTTTTGTCAAGACTAGTCGTTCACAACAATGCGAACAGTATAGTATTTTCTGCTTATATTTTTTCAGTCTTTACCCTACTACTAAAGCAAGCTTTATGAGCATAGAATTCATAAAACAGACTTAAAAACCTCATAAATTCCTCTTTTAAGACAAAGCTTTCTAATTTGGTTTCAGTATTGAAAGAGAACCTTTTTGCTTCTTCTTCATGAAATACAATTTGGGGATTTAACGTATATGTTTTTAAACCATGAAGAAAATATGCATGGAGAGCATCATCAATAGGACCTGTTACTTCTGGCAAAATCCTTAGAAACTTTTTGGCTGCCTCCTTGGTTATAACATAACCCCAACCACCCTTTTCTCTAGCCTTGCTAAGCGAAAAGTTGAATTTGTCATTCAATGGTACCAGGTTAATAAGCCCTTCCTCTGTAAACCTACTTCCCAAAAACACAATATCAAATGGTTTGGTTGTGGTCTCAAGAGCATCAAGTATATCCGGGAAATCGTTACTTAGCCTGACATCATCCTCTAAAACAGCGATTATCCTTTCGGAACTATCCACCAGCCATTTCAAAACATTCCTATGGCTTAAATTGCACCCCATTTGACCAAGGGTCAGTGTTCTATATGAATTTTTGATTTTAATGTTGCTGGCTGTTTGGGAAAAACTGGCCGGATCAATATCCTTCCAATCTACTCCTTCAACGAATTCAAATTCCTGGGAAAGCTGGTGCAACTGGTTTGAAATATACTGTTTTCTTTCAACAGCCCTTTTCAAATTGATGACAAAACATTTCATTGAGTGAGTGATCCTTGCGAGCAATCAAAAATACGATTCAGTTCACATAATTTCATCTATAGCTGACAAATTGAAAGTAAATGGAATTGGTTAAAGGACGAAAACTGAGCAGTTCAATTTAAAAAACAACGATTATTACTAAATGTATCTAGTGGTGGGAAAAGAAATCACCAAATCATTTCAATCCTTGAAAAATACAATATCTAGGGTAGTTGATATAAAAAAATCAATATATTGGAATGATTTATGGATAGGTTCCAGATACTTTGTCTATCTGGTGGTGGATTTAGAGGTCTATATACAGCCAGTGTTCTAGCTCAACTTGAAAACCGTTTAGATAAAAAAGTACACGAATGTTTTGATTTAATTTGTGGTACTTCAATTGGAGGTATCATCGCTACTGGCTTGGCATTTAGCTGTCCAGCACAAGATATAAAAGGGAGCCTGGTTACCAATGGCCCTGTAATATTCAAAAAGAAATCGCACGGTTTAAAATTTTGGAAGAAGTTTACAGAAGCTCCCTATCAAACAAAAGTATTAAAGCAAGCTATTGAACAATTGCTCCCTAAAGAGGCTAGAATAAGGGATGCATCTGTACCCTACATTACATCTGCAATCAACTTACACACGGGTAAACCTCGTATATTTTTCACACCGCATCACGAGCGAATTAAGGTAGATGGAAATCTATACGCCTATGAAACCGCACTTGCAACTAGTGCTGCGCCATTATTCTTTCCTCCGGCACTTGTTCAAAATGAAAGATTTATTGATGGTGGATTGGTTGCAAACGCTCCTTACCTAATAGGGCTTCATGAGGCTGAACATTTTCTTAGTGTTAACATAAATAAAATTCATATTCTCAGTATAGGAACGACTGGAAAGATTACTGGCTTTGGTCACACTTCCAAAAATTGGGGGATAAATGATTGGTTAAAAAATAAGTTAATAGTCGAACTCACTTTTTCAGCTCAGCAGGACTTTGCTGCAAACATCACAAAGCATCGTTTAAATGATCGATTTATACAAATCGATGAAACACATAGCGACCATGAAAGTTTTTCATCCTCTATGGATGACGCCTCTCCTGAAGTAATACAACAGCTAGAAGGAATGGCCGATAGATCTTTTATGTCTGCAATAACTAATTCGGCAGTGACAGACTTTTTCGAGCACGTTCCAAATAGAACAGGTCTCACTTATAATTTTAGAAATAAACAAGAGGACTAATAATGGGTGTAGCATCAGAATTATTTTATACTCCCAATGTAGATGACGAAACGCTATATAGACGTGTTGTTCCATCACAAGAACAGATAGAATATCTACAGGAAAACTGGTACGACCTTGCAGGATTCCTTACAAAAAGTATCTCAAAGCTTTTTGTCCACGAATGCAAAACATGGATACAAGGGTCATATAAATTTGGAAAATTAATCAGGCCAGTTTCTAAGGGATTGGAATATGACGTTGACTTGGGGTTGTACTTAATCCCAAAGAACAATCAGGAATTATCATCAATACCAGAACCAGAAAAATACCGCAGTTTTATACGAAATCTTCTAATTCAGTATGCTAAAGATGATGATGAAATCGAAAATGTTGCGTCTCCTCCAAAGGACAAATGCGAAAGAATCCATTTCAAAAAATATTTTCATATAGATATTCCAGCATACAAGCTCATTAATCGTAAGCATATGCTTGCAGTACTTCCCAATGAGTGGGAACATAGTGACCCCCGGGAGCAATATTTATGGTTTAAGCAAGTATGTGGGAATGTACGAGATGGTGGGCAGTTAAGAAGGATTATTCAATATTTTAAAAATTGGTCTGAACAAAAGTTTTCAGATCAGGATAAAGATCATCAACCTTCTTCTATAATGTTGACTGTACTGGTAGCTGAGTCATATTTGAAAATAAATCATAGGATGACCGGTGCGGACGATGATGATTTCAGGTGCATAGTAAGTGAGGTTTTTACAAGGCTATATTCAAGCAGAATTGTATCTAACCCTATAGAGCACTCTGAAGATTTGAACCGTCTCAGTGATCAGGGTTTTCAGAATTTTATTTATGAACTTAAAATACTCAAAGATATTTCTGATGCTGCGTGCAACACTAATTCTCGTTTCGCTGCTTCATTATTTTGGGAAAAGGCATTTGGACACTTCTTCCCCATTGATGTTGAAAGTTTTAGAAATGAATATCTTCCTGCCCGAATAGCTCCTGAAATCGAGATAGATATTTCGGAAACTTCCAATAACGAGCCATTTATCAAGGGCGTAAGGAATAGTTTAAGTAATGTTCCGAAAAATTGTTGGTTGAACTTTCGTATCACAAATCCTGAAAATATGCCCTTAGGTTGTACTGTTGAATGGGTAGTAAGAAATTCTGGCAAAGAAGCCACAAATATTAACGATTTGGGCCATAGCTCTTGTGGGAAAGGGATGTTTGAGAATCAAGAACAAACAGCATATAGAGGGACTCATTTCATGGATTGTAGCGTATTTGACTCATTCGGCAACTTTTACAGTTTTAGGCGAGTACCCGTTTCAATAATAAATAAAACAAAAAAAGAAATTTGGCAGCCTGCACGAAAAAATTACCGTATTTATGGTA
>VXOZ01000070.1 GCA_009839775.1 Chloroflexota bacterium
CCGTACGGTTCACCCCGCGACCCTTCGACAAGCTCGGGGTGAACGTATACCCTGCCGGCAATGCCTCAAAATAGACTATTGAGGATCGAAACGGAATAGACCACAGGGATGCTGAAATTTCTCCATCCCTGTGCTGCCTTAGAGTGATTGGGTGCGCACCTTAGGGATCGGCAAGTCCGTGGTCATCAATTGCTACGCCAAGATCAACCTCACCCTGGAGATACTGGGGAAGCGCGCCGACGGCTACCATGAGGTTCGCTCGGTGATGCAGACTATCGGCTTGGCGGACCGGCTGGAGGTGGAGGCGGCAAAGGAGCTTGTCTTCACGTGCTCGGATCCCGCCCTGGCAACGACGGACAACCTCGTCTACCGCGCCGCACGGCTGCTGCAAGCGGAGTACGGCGTACGGACGGGAGCAGAGATGCGGTTGGAGAAACGCATTCCGGTTGCGGCCGGCTTGGGCGGCGGCAGCAGCGATGCAGCGGGGACGATAGTCGCGCTCAACCGGCTGTGGGACTTGCAACTTCCCCTGGCAGAGCAGCAACGGCTGGCGGCACAGTTGGGATCGGACGTGCCCTTCTTCCTCACCGGCGGTACGGCGCTTGCCACCGGCCGCGGCGAATGCATCACGCCGCTGCCGCCACTGCCGCCGCACTGGGTGGTACTTGTGCCGCTGCCGAACGCGCTCAGCACGGCAACGGTCTACGGCGCTGTGACTCCAGCGGACTACACGTCCGGCGTCATCACCGCGGACATCGTGGCGGCTGCACAGCATGGCGCACTCTTATCGCAGACTCGGTGGTATAACGCTCTGGCCCGTCCCGCCCGCGCGCTCGCGCCAGAGATTAAAGCAGCGCAAGCGGCCTTGCTTAGGGCTGGCGCCCAATACGCTCACGTCTCCGGCAGCGGTCCCACGGTGTTCACCGTCTGCCAGGAGGAAGCCGAGGCTTGCAAGCTTGCCGCCGCACTCCAGCATGAAGGGTACCATGCCGAGGCTGTCCCGTTTGTATGGGCTCGTTGGGTTTAGGTAGAGGCGTACTGTCATTCAAAAGGCTTAGAATACCGTCATATGACATTGCTCCACCGGCATTACACACAGTTGAGTGCAATGAACCCCATCCGCGCCTTTCAGTTCTCCGCAGCGATACTATTCGCCGGACTGTGTTTCCTACTGACCGCGCCCCAAGCACATGCCTGTTCGTGCGGGGACTTCCCCACGCCGGCTCAGGCAATGGCGCATGCTGTGAAGATGTTCTCCGGGAAAGTTGTAGCCGTCCATGGCGGCAGCGGCACGGAAAGAGAGCCCACGCTGATTAGCGGCTATGTCTTAGTAGAATTCGAAGTCTATACGGTGTGGAAGGGTCCGGCCTTTGCCACCATGTTTATCGAAACGGCCTGGTGGAGCGGCAGTTGCGGGGTGGAGTTTTACGTGGGACAGGAGTGGCTGGTCATCTCATATGACGGTGATACCACGCATCCCTGCAGCGGCACGCGACACCTGGAGTTGGCGCAAGCAGACGTTGAGGCGCTTGGTGCAGGCCAAGTGCCTGCATCAGGAACGACCGAGCCCCGGCGTCAATCCAGAGACCGGATCGAGCGGTTTGGCGCGGAGGCTGCGGCGGCTGATGCGGCCGTGCCCGCGGCAAGCTCCTTGTGGGACTGGATTCCGCCTTGGCTGAGCTTTGCGCTCCTGATTGCCGTGGTGGTAGCCGTGCTGGGCTGGGTGCTACGAGGCACCTACCGGAGCAGCGAGGGCTGACTCCAGGCTGGGATTAGGCTTGCGCCGTGCCTATGATCTGTTCCGTTCCCACGACGCCACGGGCCAGGGCACAACGACAAAGCACGGATGCGGCTCGGCGTCTAGGATTCCCCGGAGGCGCCCGCATGCCAACAGATCGCGCTGCGATAGCCGCGAGTGGCACCGGCGAGCACCTTCTGCGCCAACAGACCTTCACGCCAGAGCGCGACGAGCCCTTTGACGTCCAGGTAGCGGGGATGCAACGACTAGAGCCCCAGTGTCGCTTACCTCCGCCTACGCCCTGAACGGCTTGCCCGTGCGCCGCAACTCCTTCGTGACCGCTATCTGGCACGTGACATACGCGCTCTCGGTCGGCCTGCCGCGATGGTTCATGTCACCGGCCGAGTAACCGGGGCGGGCGTCGCCGATGGTGCCGACGATGAGGTTCGCGTGTTCCGTGGTCGTATCGTAGCGGTCGGCGATGAGGCCCACCATGTCCGCCCACGCCGCGCGCACGGCATCAATCCATGTCCGTCCCTGGCCGGCAGTGAGGTATTCCTCGGCGCTCTCGACGATGTTGGTCGTTTCCACTACGGGGCTGGATGTTGAGAAGCCCGGCGAGCGGTCGACCCGGATCGTCACCGCCGTGTCGATCTCTACGCCGGTGCCCGTGAGTTCCCCGTCGGACATGCGCGCATGGGCGTCGGCGAGGGTCAACAAGCCGCCGGCTTTCTGCGCGCGAATGTGCACGGTGCTGCCGGGACGGGTCGAGTTGAAGTCCATGTTGCCGCCGTGGTCGATCTCATAGGGGTCTACCGACTCCAGCATCACCACGCCGACCATGGGGCGTTCGGGCACCACGAAGTCCGGCGGAAAGTGCACGAGCCCGTCACGCACCGGGGCGATGAGGCGCACGCTCCCCCAGATGGGGCCGCCGTTGCGGTAGAAGCCATAGGGGCCGCACTCCATATCCAGGATTTCAATTGACACCCAATCACCGGGCTCGATGCCCTCGATGTAGAAGGGTCCGCCCGGCCGCGAATAGCGCGGCGTGCCGACCTCCATCACCGCGCCGGGCCGCAGTTCGCCCTCGATCTGCAGGTCCTGGTCGTGGCCGCCGACCGTCTCGATGACGACTGTTTCGCCTAACCGCAGGGTACCTCTCAGTTCGCCGCGCTCAGGATCGTCTGGGCCCTTGTAGTAGGGTGTGCGTGTGAAGCGTCGCATCGGAATCCTCCCGTAGTCACTGTCTCATCGGCCGCATAGCTTGGGTTGTGCATCGGAGTGAAGCCGGCCGGGGCTTAATCCTCACAACTAGATTCTATGCCGATTCGGTGAATGCGCCTAGCCCTTCCGCGCAAGATTGCACACTCTTCTAAGCAGATTCATAAGGTGAGCAAATGAGCGATAAGTGCCAAATGTGCAAGTATTTGCTTGCTTGACACAAGCGGAATTTCCACCCTATACTTACGGAAATTTGTCGGTCTTGTCAGCGTCGTCAAGGCAGTGAATTCAGCCTAAATTTGGCTGGCAAGATCGCGTCACTCTACTTGGGCGTGTAGCTCAGCTGGTTAGAGCGCACGGTTCACATCCGTGAGGTCACAGGTTCGAGTCCTGTCACGCCCACCAAACTTGACGGTAGACAGAACCTCACTTCGAGGATGAGATTGGAGGTGTAGCGCGAGAGGACCGAAGTGAAGGTGCATTGCTGATGTACTGGCAACTGCTGATCCCGCCGTATCAGCGAGGATACGACTTCGATGCCAAAATGACGGGACAGACATTAAGTGTAGGAGATGAGCACAATGCCTAAGTACCTCTTCCAAGCCAATTACACCGCCCAAGGCCTTCAGGGGTTGTTGAAGGAGGGTGGCAGTTCACGCCGGCAGGTCTTTGAAGACATTGCCAATGAGCAGGGAGGGGCTCTGGAGTCCTTCTATTACGCTTTCGGCGGGACTGACCTGTACTTGACCTTCGAATTGCCGGATACGGCGACCGCCTCCGCGGTGTCACTGCGCATAGGTGCTGGGGGCGCACACATCATCACCAACGTGCAGTAGATTACCCCCGA
>VXOZ01000032.1:0-779 GCA_009839775.1 Chloroflexota bacterium
GACGTCTGCGGGCGAGACGCCCGCGCTCCCGGCGAGATGCAAACCTGCGCTACCGGAAATGTAAGGCAATGAGAGTGCCATGTTCCTTGCCAAGAAAGTTAATGCGACAACATTGGGGACAAGCCCCCGCACTACGGCTGATTGTTGTGGCTCGAGCTTGCATTGACGACCAGAGCATGTCGATCAAGTCTCGGCGGATAGCACAGTTGCATCTCACACGGATTATTCGGCACAGTTAGGTGCAGCCCGTTTCGCAGTATTTCTCAGCATGGATGGTCGTGTGTGTCGCTGCTTGGCCTGACCGACTTTCAAATCCTCCTCCTCACCGGCGGCATCATAACGTTCTGTGCGGCCACCGTCGCGGGCACGACGGGATTTGGGTACGGGCTCGTCAGCGTGCCGTTGCTGACGCTCCTGTTGCCGCCGCGGCTGGTTGTGCCCGCCGTCACCACGCACATCTTCCTGCTCTCTCTCCTCATCCTCTTGGAGGTCATCAAAAACGTAGACCTGCGGCGTATATGGCCCCTGATGGCGACCGGGCTGATTGGGATGCCGCTCGGTCTCTACGTGCTGCTCGTCCTGAGCGAGGGGGCGCTGAGGATGATCATCGGTGTAGTCATCGTGCTCTTCGCGCTTGCCCTGTTGCTGGGCCTCAACCTGGAGATTAGGAACGAGAAGCTGGCGCTCGCGCCCGTGGGCATGGCGAGTGGGCTGCTTGCCTCCGGCATCGCGATGGCCGGGCCGCCCGTGATTCTCTTCTTTTCCAACCAAGGCATGCC
>VXOZ01000032.1:789-3808 GCA_009839775.1 Chloroflexota bacterium
CTCGCGGCCTACTTCGTCTTCCTCAATTCCGTGACCATCCCGGCGCACGCAGCTAGCGGGCTCATCACGGGCGAAGTCGTGCGGAATGCGCTGCTTTTCCTACCCACCTTGGTTGTGGGCATGGTGCTCGGCAGCTTTTTTTCGCGCAGAGTGCCGGAGGCGCAATTCCGTCGCGTCGTCTTGGTCGTCGTGCTCTGCTCGGGGCTGCTCTCGATTACCTCGGGCCTGGGGGTCTTCTAGGCAAAACCGGTCTTGCGGAGGGTCTCCATGATCGCCTCCCAGCGTTTGGGATAGCTGGGATGGCTCATGTGCGGCTCGAAGCCGAGCTTCAGGTAGATGTGGATCGCGGGCAGGCGCACGTCGTCGGTAAGGAGTTGCACGGACTGAAGGCCACGCTCCCGGAACCGGTGCAAGACCGCGAGCGAGAGCCAGTAGCCAAGACCCTGGCCGCGATGGTCGGGATGCACGCAGACCATGTGCACGGTGCCGCGTTCGGGTGGGTTCTTCTCTTCGTGAAACGCAGTGGCGGTTCCGACCACAGCTTCGCCCGCAACGGCAAAGAACATGCCTCCAGGATCGAACCCCGGTGCTGAGATGATGTTCTCGCGGCACGCCTCCACCGTCCAACGAGAGTTCATTGCTACCCCCACAAGTTTCGTCCAGAGAATCTCGTCATCGGGCTGGTAGGAGCGGATGCGGTACGGCTCCGGCACCTGCAGTGGAGGCAGATCGTCCAGGTGTGGGCGTACCATTACCAATTGTGGATTTGGACGGCTCACTGCGCTACTCCTTTGGCTGCGCTGCAGTTGGATCGTTGAAGATTGTCCCGCCCCAGGTGTCCCGCGTCGGTCGGCTCCATGGGGTGGGTATGTTCCGGTACGGATGTTTGCGGAGCGCTTCCTCGTCCAGTTCAATGCCCAGTCCCGGCGCGTTCGGTATGCGCAACGTGCCATCCGACTGGAGGACTTCCAGGGAATCCACGACGATATCCTGTCGCCACGGACACCCAAACAAGAACGACTCAAGAATGAGCACGTTTGGAATGCAGCCCACCGCCTGCAAGGTCGCAGCCATTGCCACCGGGCCGTACGGGTTATGGGGCGCCACCGGGATGTCGTAGGTCTCGGCCCACGCGGCGATCTTCTTGGCCTCTAAGATGCCGCCCGTGTGGCTGATGTCGGGCTGGATGATATCGAGCAGTTGCTGCTCGATGTACTCGCGAAAGCCCCAGCGGGTGAAGAAGCGCTCGCCCGCCGCGATGGGCATGCCGATCTGGGCCCGCGCCAGCTTGGCGTACGCGGCGGGATTGTCCGGTCGCAGCGGTTCCTCGTAGAAGAACGGCCGGTAGGGGCGCAGCGCCTCCGCCGCGGCTATCGCGCTGGTGACGTTGAGACGCCCGTGCACTTCCACGCAGAGGTCGATGTCTTCTCCCACCGCCTCGCGCACCGCCGCCACGCTGGCTGCCGCTGCCCTGATTTCCCTCTCCGAGGCCGTGATCCACGCGGTAAAGGGGTCCCACTTCAAGGCGGCGTAGCCTTGCGCGACAACCGCTTGGGCGGCAGCAGCAAATTCATCCGGCGTGTTCGCGCCTTCAAACCAGCCGTTGGCGTAGACGCGGATGCGGTCGCGGCAGGGCCCGCCGAGGAGCGCGTGCACCGGCAGACCGGCGTCCTTGCCTTTGATGTCCCAGCACGCCTGCTCCAGCGCGCTGATGGCGGTGTTGTAGACCGGCCCGGTGCCGCCGTATTCCCCGCGGTGCAAGAGCTGGAGATTGGCTTCAATATGCCGCGGGTCCTCGCCGATAAGCACCGCGCCGAGTTCCTCGATGGCGGTGGCCGCGGTGTGTTCTTTCCACGCCAGCGGCGCTTCACCCCAGCCGTGGAGACCGGTGTCCGTGGTGACTTTGGCAAAGACCCAATTCCACCACTGGCCGTCGACGATGAAAGTCTGGATGTCCTTGATCTTCATGCGGCTATGGAATTTGCGCCTTGTGGTAGGTACGTATGAAGTCGGCAAGATTCTTCGTGATTACGTCCAGGAACGCCTTGCCCTTCTCGGCAGTAGCCAGGGTAGGATCTCCCGACACGCCGGTCGTGCCGGGATCGAAAACCGGCCAGAAGTAGACGGGCCCGCCCGTGGGCATGCGCGTGGGAGGAATACCCAGGTCTTTCACCGCCGTGCTCATGTCCACGAATTCCTGCCGCAGGTAGAGCATCATCGAGGTCTCTATCTCGCAGGCGTGCCCGACCTTCTTGCGCTCGCCCTCGACCAATTCCGCCAGTTCTGCCGCTGCTAGGTCCCAGTAGGTCGTTGAGGCTACTTCGATGCCTGCCGCGCCGAGCTTGAGCGTCGTCGACTTCATCGTATTGTCGTTACCGCCGTGGCCGTTGAGCAGCACAATGTGGCGGAAGCCGTGTTGCCACATGCAGGTGACGATCTCGCTAATCACCTGCGAGAACGTGTCTACCGAAAGCGTAAGCGTGCCCGTAAAGTGCATGTGATGAGGCGAAACGCCTGTCCACAACGACGGGGCAACAAGCACGGGAATCTCCGATTGGAGGGCCTGTGCCGCCGCGAGTGCCACGGTCTCCGCCATGAAAATGTCCACGTCCACCGGCAGGTGGCGGCCGTGCTGCTCAATTGACCCCACCGGCAGGATGACGACCGCGCCGTGATCGCGCATCTCCGCGATCTCCTCCCGCCGCATGTGCTGCCAAACATAGCGTTCCATGGTTCTCTCCTTATGTATCCGGCACTTGTGTAACTGTACCTTTAGGCTATTCCAAGATTCTTCGCCAATCCCGCGCGGAGCCGAATCCTAGATTCCCCGTCTGCACAGGAGTGACCTCCGGTAGCGTAGGTTTGCAATCCCGTATCACGTACGGGGCGGGCTCTGCGTCCGCCTGTCGGCATGTTGTTCCTGTGATTGAATGCCTCTCTTGATTGCCGCAACGCTGAATTTTCCCCTCACCCCGGCCCTTATATCTTGAGAAAGGGAGGTAAAGTAGGGGCAGGCGTG
>VXOZ01000296.1 GCA_009839775.1 Chloroflexota bacterium
GCCGTGGTTTGGTACGGTGGTTTGCAGGTGATTGCCGGCGGTATGAGTATTGGCATGCTCGTCACCTTTACCGGCTACCTCATGTTGTTGCAACGTCCCATTCGCATGTTGGGCATGACGATCAATACGTACGCCCGGGCGGTCGCGGCAGGGGAACGCATCTTCGAAATCCTGGACACGCAATCGGAAATCGAGGAAAGGCCCGACGCCATCGACGTGGCTACCGTAGCCGGCAACGTCAAGTTCGAGGGAGTTTCCTATACAGCCAGCGGCCTGCCCGTGCTGAATGACATCCACATCAAGGCCAAAGCCGGAGAGGTGGTTGGCATCGTCGGGAGCACGGGGTCGGGCAAGAGCACCATCATCAACCTGCTGCCCCGCTTCTACGACGTGTCCGCGGGCAAGATCACCGTGGACGGCTACGACATACGCGACCTTACTTTTCGCGCGCTGCGCCAGCACATCGGTCTGGTGGCGCAGGAGACCTTCCTGTTTGCGGCTTCCATCCGAGAGAACATCTCCTACGGTCGACCGGACGCGACGGAGGAGGGCGTGATTGCGGCGGCCAAAGCGGCGCAAGCGCACGAGTTCATCAGCCAATTGCCGGACGGCTACGACACGCACGTCGGCGAGCGCGGCGTAACGCTGTCCGGCGGGCAGAAGCAGCGCGTGGCGATTGCCCGCGCCCTACTGCTCGATCCCCGGGTACTCGTACTCGACGAATCCACCTCGGCCGTAGACACCCGCACGGAAGCGGCGCTCCAAATCGCGCTGAAAGCCCTCATGCGTGGACGCACGACCTTCATCATCGCTCAACGCGTTTCCAGCGTGCGCGAGGCTAACGAAATTATCGTGCTCGATGAAGGACGCATCGTGCAGCGCGGCACACACGAAGAGCTAGTTACCCAAGAGGGCCTCTACCGCGACATGTACGTGTACCAACTACAGGAACAGGAGGAGCACATGGCACGGCAACAGGCGGCCCAGGCGGCCGGCAGCTCCCCGGAGGGCGCGCTTGTTGGCGTTGACGGTGGGGAAGCAGGCGGGAGTAACGGTAGATGATCAGTGGCGGCTTCGACATGGGGGGCTTTGGCTCCCGTGGCAGCGGAGGTTTCAGTTCCCGGGGCAGCTTCGGCTCTCGCGGCAGCAGTTGGCGCGGTGGAGGAGACGACAGTGTGGAAGTCGGACCCGACACGAAGGCGTTCGACCAGGACGTTGCGCGCCGCATGTTGCCCTATCTAAAACCCCACGTGGGACAGCTTGTGGTGGCCGCGTTTCTCGTCGTGGTCACGTCCTGCGCCACCATAGCCGGGCCCCTCTTGATCAAGATCGCCATCGATGACGGCATCGCCAAAGAAGACCCGCGCCTCCTGGCGTTTGCGGCTGTCCTCTATCTGCTGAGCTTGGTCGTGATGGGCGTGTCGTCGTATACCCACGGCGCCATGATTGCGGCTATTTCGCAGCGCATGCTCCACTCGTTGCGCGTGCGTGTCGTAGAGCACCTCCAGAAGCTCTCGTTTCGCTACCTCGACAACAACGAAATCGGCGTCATCATTGCCCGCGTGACTAGTGACGTCAATGCGCTCAACAATGCCTTTTCCCAAGGCACCATGACGCTGGTTGCCGACTTTCTCGTGCTCGTGCTCATCCTGGGCGCGATGTTGCTGCTGGATCCTGCCCTTTCGCTTGTCACGTTCGTCGTGTTGCCGATCATGTACCTGATAACGCGGGTATTCAGCGGACAAGCCCGCCAGCGTTACCGGGAAGTGCGCCATCGCGTAGGCATGGTGTACGCAAACCTACAGGAGAATATCAGCGGTGTCCGCGTTGCCCAGTCATTCACGCGCGAAGACCTGAACTATCGGCAATTTCAAGGCACGAACCGCGAAAACTTGGATGCGTCGATGCGCGCGGCGCGGGTGATGGCGGCATTTCCCCCGGCCGTTGAATTGGTCACGGCGCTGGCCATCGGCATCGTCATCGTCTACGGGGGCTACCGCGTGATCAACGAGGCGATTAGCATCGGGGTGCTGGTAGCCTTCTTGTCATACGTCCAGCAGTTCTTCATGCCCATTCGCGAAATGTCGCAATGGTACACCAACCTCCAGCAGGCCATGGCGGGCGGGGAGCGCATCTTCCAACTCCTCGACACCGATCCGGAAATCGTTGACAAGCCGGACGCGTCCGCGCTGCCTGTGGTAAACGGCCACGTGCGCTTTGAGGGCGTGACGTTCGGTTACGACCCCGAGCAACCGGTGCTTTTGGACATCAATCTGGAGGCCAAGCCCGGGGAGACAATTGCGCTCGTGGGTCCCACCGGCGCGGGCAAGACCTCCATCGTCAACCTCCTCATGCGCTTCTACGACGTGCAGGAAGGGCGCATCACGATAGACGGTCACGATTTGCGCGACGTGCAAATCCGTTCACTGCGCAGCCAAGTGGGTATGGTGCTGCAAGATAGCTTCCTCTTTTCCGGCACGATTTTGGAAAACATCCGCTACGGCAAGCCTGACGCCAGCATGGAGGAGGTCGAGGCAGCCGCACAAGCAGTGGGCATAGAGGGGTTCATCCGTCGCCTGCCGGACGGCTACAACACCGCGGTGATGGAACGCGGCGGGCGACTCTCCGTCGGACAGCGGCAGTTGATCTGCTTTGCCCGCGCGCTGCTCATCGATCCGCACATTCTCATTCTCGATGAGGCGACGAGCAGCGTGGACGCCCATACGGAAATGCTCATCCAGCGCGCCCTCGCCACCCTGCTGGAGGGCCGCACGGCATTCGTCATTGCCCACCGCCTGTCCACCATCAAGAATGCGGACAACATTCTCGTGCTGCGGGACGGCAAGATCGTGGAGCGCGGCGCGCATGACGCGTTGCTGGCGGCACAGGGCTTCTACGCCGAGCTCTACACCACCGGTGTATCTGCGGGTATGGAGGGCGAGGAAGCCGCCGCGAAGCCAAGTGCGGTTCCATCCACGTAGATACTCTCATTTACCACGACCACACTGTAGCGCAGCCCTCTAGCAATTCCCGTGCGGCCCGGAGATCCTCATCCCGACGTTGTTATGCTACCGCTTCTCTCAGACGGCCTCGAGAACCCTCGCGTTTGCTTACAGCCGAGGGGTCCTTGGGCCATTAGTGCGAAACTTTGTATCGTACAGATGATCCGCTGCAAGAGTCTTTCGACAGCAAGAGAAAAAGCAACATCTCAGCCGCGTGTAATAGACTGACGGATTGACTACGGCGCTTGGGAAATGCATCCGTTTGGCACACAGAACGGTATGTTATAATGAGCGTGGTGACTACACAGTGAACCTTAATGCAAGTTGCCCTTTTCAGAGCGTCTAACGCAGGAAAAGCATATATGGACAGTAAGTGGTTGAAGAACGGTTTTGTCTATCTGGTCATTACGGTCGCGATTTTGGCCATTATCTTTACGCTGTTTGCTCCCGAAACCCGCGAGAATACGACGGTCTCTCTGACTGAATTCATGGCCACCGTGCAGGACGCGGCGCTGAATGAGCAGTATCCGAGCGTTATCGTAACCGACAACCATCTAGTAGCCGAGATCGAAGATAGGCGCATCACCGCGCGCAAGACCGACCAGATGGACATTCTCGAGGCATTGCGTGACGACGGCGTGCCTTACGACAAGATCAAGGTAACGGTGCGCGAGCCCAGCCAGTTCAGCAATTTTCTCCCCATCCTCGGCACGTTTCTCCCGATCCTCATCTTTGGCGGCATCTTGCTGCTCATGATGCGTCAGGCGCAGGGCACGAATAACCAAGCCC
>VXOZ01000433.1 GCA_009839775.1 Chloroflexota bacterium
GATCACGCAGCCGTCCGGCGGCAGTACGTTCTCATCCATGATGAACCCGACCAGCTTTTCCCGGGGGGCACGGTCCTGGGCGCGGCTGATGGCTGCCTTGCCGATGAAGTCGTCTTTGTCAAGCTTCGCGACCCACGCCAAGTCGGACTCGATTGGGTTGCTCGTGGCGTCGGTATCGACACTGACAATCACGTGCTTCTTCTCGAGGCGGAGCACGCGCTGCGTCTCCACGCCAAAGGGTCGAATGTCAAACTCTGCCCCGGCATCCATGATGGCATCCCAGATGTGCTCGCCGTATTCCGCGGGAAAGTGAATCTCCCATCCGGTTTCCCCGACAAAGCCGATGCGCAGCATGAGACTGGGCACGCCCGCCACTTCTGCGTTACGGCAGCGCATGTAGCCAAAGCGCTTGTTGCCGAGGTCGCGTTCGGTGAGCTTGGCGAGCGTGTCGCGGGCTTTGGGTCCGGCGACATTAACCGCGGCCATACCGCCGGTGACATTCGTGATGTGCACGCACATGCCGGTACCCGCCAGCCACCATTCCAGCCACTCCTGCACGAACTCGATGTTGCCGGTCGTGGTGGTAATGAAGTAGTGATCGTCGGCGAGGCGGGAGACCGTACCGTCGTCCAGGATGATGCCTGCTTCATCGCAGATGACGCCGTAGCGCGCGCGTCCCACGCGCAAGTCCGAGAAGCGGTTGGTGTAGACTTTGTCGAGAAGCTTACCGGCATCCCTGCCGACGACGTCGAGTTTGCCAAGTGTGCTGAGGTCGATCAGGCCGACGCGCTGGCGCACCGCCCAGTACTCTTGTTCCACCGACTCCCGTTTGCTGTCCGGTGTGCCGTAGTAAAGGGGCCGTTTCCACTCGCCCATGTCCATCCACACGCAGCCGATTTCGTCGTGTTTGGCGTGCATCGGCGTGCGCTTGACGGGATGCAAGTGCGGCCCGGCCAGCGCCCCAAGCGGTACAGGAGACGTCGGCGGCCGTGAGGTTGTTCTGCCCGTCTCTTTGATTGTCTGCCCGGTCTGCTCGGCGCAGATGCTTATGGCCGCCTGGTGGCACATCTTGCCCTGGCAGGGACCCATCGTCGTCGTTGTGTACCGCTTGAGCGTTTCAATGTGGTCGAAGCCTTCATCGATTGCCGTCTTCAAATCGTGAAGCGATACGTCCTCACAGGGGCACACGAAGACTTTCTTCGGGTTGGCACCTGTACTCTGGGAGAGGCCGATGGCAGGCGGCAGGCCCTCTCCGGTAACTGCGCCTACCGCGGAAACTCCTTCCGGCAGGTCGCCCGCAACGAATACCGCACGTTCTTCGGCCCACGCCACCGATCCGCCGGCTTGCGCAACGAGCCCTGCATCCGGCACCCAATCGCCGCACATGACAATGAGATCGCAGGCGAATCGCTGTTCATGCGTTTGCAGCGCGGAGACGTGCTTCTTGCCGACGGCCTTTATGACCTGCGCAAGTGAGACCGTTGCAACAATCTCAATTCCCGCCTCATCTAGTGCTCCGCATACGGACTCCGCGGCTTGTCCGGCGCCGACTACAACCGCTCGTTCGCCGGGCTTCAAGCCGTGCAGCCCAATGAGACGCAACGCGCCGCTGCTCAGCATGACGCCGGGCAGATCGTTGTTTTCAAAGAGTAGCGGGATCTCATGGGCACCGGTGGCGATAACGATGTTTTCAGTGCGTAGTTGAGTGAGGCGCTGCGCTGCCGGCGAATCCCCGCTACGATGCATGGCGGCAACAAGGTTGCCCTCGTAGAGCCCAAAGCAGGTTGCGTTGCTTAAGACGGTGATGTTCGGGGTCTCAAGCACACGCTTAATGAGTGCGGCGAGACCTTCATGTGGCTCGCCCCGTAAGGGGGCTTCCACAGAGGATGTAGTTTCGGGGTCATGGTGAGTTGAGCTTTCGTAGCGCAGGTGACCGCCCAATTCGGGCTGGTCGTCGATGAGAACCACTTCGCTGCCGGTAGCAGCTGCATCCAGCGCAGCGTGTATGCCGTGCGGCCCGCCGCCAATCACGGTGGTGGTCGTGTGGAGGAAGACGTGCTCATAGGGATGATCTGCGACTGCGCTTGGGTCGTTGTCGATCTTGCCCAGACCGGCGGCGCGGCGGATGAACGGCTCAGCAAGGCGCCACATCCAGGGATGCGTAAAGGTCTTGTAGTAAAAGCCCACCGGCATCGCCCACGAAAACTTCTCGGCAATGGCCATGAAATCGTTTTCCAAAGATGGGCTGGCGTTCTGGTGTGTGACCTGCATACCGTCCCGGACCGGCTGCATGCAGGCGCGTACGTTGGGCGTGCCGTCCACGTTCATCAAGCAATTGGGACACCTGCCCGAGACACACAGGAGGCCGCGCGGCCGATGGTACTTGAAGCTGCGGCTGAAGATGCGCCGCCCCGAACGGTAGAGCGCCGAGGCGACCGTGTCTTGGGGCAGGGCTTGGATGGGTCTGCCGTTGAAGTAGAAAGTAACGGAAGATTGCCCGTTATTCTCTGAGGCGGCGGGTTGCGAAGATCCGTCATTCCCGCGAAAGCGGGAATCCATCTGGCGACTCACGATGCCTCCTCAGGCAGGCTCGTTTCAGTAACCTCATTCGTCACCGTATCGCGCACGGCAAAGAGCCACTGGCGACAGCCGTACGTGTGAAACCACCACTCTTTTTGCGAGCGATCACGGTTCGCTGCGGCGTAGCTATAGCCAAGCCAGGCCTCGTCACTCGACCCCGCTTCCGGCCGCGTTTTCACCTCACCGCCAAAGCGAAATTCGTAGGCGCTGCGCTTGCCGCAATTGGGACAGGGGATCAGGAAAGACATGCAAACCCTCTGCAGGTCTTACTGTCAAGGGCTCTTACTGGAATTAGAATTTTGATCAATTTGGGGGAAGGCGACTTTTCGGATGTGTACATGTTGCTATCGAGAAGCTCTTTTGAAGGATTAGCAGTGGACACACATCATTAGTTGCGAGAACTCAGACTAATGTCCTCGCTCTTCCCAACCGGGGCCGCCGCCGACGACGCGGTTCGTGCCGACGAGCGGGATGCCGCAAATCATCGAAGCTTCCGAGGTGAGGGCACGCAGGTCATCGGGATCGAGGTCGTGCACGTCGGCCTTACCGCAGGCGCGCGCCAGCATCTGCATTTCGGACACCATCGAGCGCAGATAGCTGGAGACGCGTTCGGCGGCTTCATCGATCGGCAGCCGTTTCATGAGCTCCGCGTCTTGGGTTGTGATGCCTACCGGACAGCGACCCGTGTGGCAGTGGTGGCAGAAGCCCGGCTTCGTGCCTAACTCCTCATAGTCTTCTACGTATAGAGAGCGATTGCAGTTGAGGGCAATGAGGGCGGAGGTGCCAATATAGACAGCGTCAGCGCCGAGTGCGAGGGCCTTTGCGGCGTCCACACCGTGACGGATGCCGCCGGCGATGATGAGTTGCACTTCGCCATACAGTCCCAAGTCTTCCAGAGCCGCCCGCGCCTCGCAGACCGCCGCGAGCGTGGGAATTCCGGTGTGCTCTTGGAGCATTTCCGGTGAAGCACCGGTGCCGCCTTCCATACCGTCCACGACCACCGCATCCGCGCCGGCTTTAGCGGCCAGCCGCACGTCGTCAAAGACTCGCGTCGCGCCCATCTTGATGAAGATCGGCACTTTCCAATCGGTAGCCTCGCGCAGTTCCTCGACCTTGATAATCATGTCATCGGGACCTAAGAAGTCCGGATGGCGGGCGGGGCTGCGTTGATCGACGCCGATGGGGAGGTACCGTTGCTCGGCGATTATGT
>VXOZ01000206.1 GCA_009839775.1 Chloroflexota bacterium
GTGCAGCGCGCGACAGCGGGTTTCTCTCTGCCAGACGGTATAAGAGTGGAAGTCCCCCTTACCCGCATATTCGGACAATGTCCCCAGCCTAGAATCGTCATTGTCGCAGGTGTGCATGGTGACGAATTGGTGGGGCCGCACGCTTTGGTTGAGTTGGCGCAGGAGCTTTCTCCTTGTGAATTGCAGGGTACCGTGGTGCTGGTGCCGAGCGCCAATCCGCTCGCCTTTGCCGCCGGTCGGCGCACAGCGCCGGAAGACGATCTCGACCTCAACCGCATCTTCCCTGGCAGGAACGGTGGCTCGGCGACCGAGCGCATCGCCAATTCCCTTGTTAACCACGTCATCGGCGCCGCCGACCTGGTGATTGATCTCCACAGTGCTGGGTGTGAAGGCAACCTGCTGCCGCTGAGCGGGTTCCGCGAGGCCAGCGACGACTGCGCGCACCGCTCAGCCCTGGCGGCGGCGGCCTTTGGGCTGGAACACTATTGGATGATGCGCTGGGCGCCGGGAACGCTCTCCACCTGGGCCAACGAACAGGGCATTCCCGCCGTGGGCTGCGAGGTGGGCGGCCGGGGCATGGCCACACGAGAGCAGATCGGCCTCTACAAGGATGGGATTCGCCGCTGCCTGCGGCACCTCGGCATGCTCGACCCACCACTGGAGGTCTCCATGCCGCCCAGGGTGTGGACGCAGGAGCATCTGACCGCGCCGTGCGGCGGCCTGCTGGAATTGCTCGTAGGGCTGGGAGATGAAGTGCAGAGCGGTGAGACCCTTGCCCGCGTGCGCCATCTGAATGGATCGGTGCTAGGCGAAATCACCGCTCCACACTGCGGTACGATCATGTACACGCGGGTCATGCATTCCGTCGCTGAAGGCGAAAACGTTTTCTGGCTGGGACGCAAGGAAGACAATCCGTGCTATTCGTCCTCGTAAAGCGCGGGGCCTGAACCTGTATCCCTCTAGATACGCCTAAGCACACCTATCGTCTAGCAGGGCGTCGACTTCTCGGGCGAGAGTTGGGAGTTTCGTTTCAACTACGTCCCACACCAAGCGGTCGTCCACGTCGGTGTATTGGTGGATCAAAATGTTGCGGAACGCGATGATGCGTTGGTAATCGCTAATACGGGCCGCCACATTTGCGTCGATTTGGGCCAGCCCGTTCATAGCCTCTCCGATGACTTCGAACTGCCGCTCTACCGCAGAGCGCAGCATGGCGTCACGCTGGTAATCCGCAAGAGTCCTGCTATGGGTGAATTCTTTGAGTAGGTTTGCAGCACTTCGGATGTCGTAGAGGTACTTCTTGGCCTCAAGTCTCATAGAGAGGCGTCCTTGTGGCCTCGACTGCTTCCAAGAAGTACGGGTTCTTGATGGCCGACTCGACTACCAGGTCCACCGGCCTGTCGAAGAGCTGCTGCAGGGCTTCCAGCAACCCAAAATACGTGTTGGCATAGACGCCGGGTGGCAGCGGTTCGAACTCCACTACAAAGTCAAGGTCGCTTGCCTCAGTCCAGCCGTGGCCGGTGGCGGCTGAGCCGAACAGGTCAAGCCGCCGGACACGGTAGCGGCGGCAGATCTGCTCCAAGTCGGCGGCTCGTCCGCTAATGACTGGATGCGGCACTACGCCCTCCCATTGTCACAAGCAGCAGATTCACCTTAATCGCTCCTTCTGGCCGTCGTCTCGATCTGGGGCACGGTAGGTATCACGTGACTTCTTTGAAGTACCCCGCGATGTGCGTGTCGTAATCGGCAGTGTGCTGGAAGGCCTTGGCGGCGAGACGCGTGCGCAGGGCGGTGTCAACCTGCCCGTTGGCGAGCGCGTTGAGCACTGGTGTGTAGTCGGTCGGGTCTACCACTACGAGCACGGAGTCTGCGTTCTTGGCGGCGGCGCGGATCAGCGTCGGGCCGCCGATGTCGATGTTTTCGACGATCTCCTCATGCCCCGCCCCGCTGTTCAGGGTCTCTACGAAGGGATAGAGATTCGCGGCCACCACGTCTACGGGCACGATGGCGTGCTCCCGCAGCGTTTGCACATGCTCCGGTGTATCCTGCCGCGCTAGGATACCGGCGTGCACCGCCGGATGCAGAGTCTTGACGCGCCCGTCCAGGATTTCCGGAAAACCGGTCACGGCGCTAATGCCGCTGACGGGAATGCCCGCCGCCTCTATGGCGGCTTGCGTGCCGCCAGTGGAGACGACTTCGCAGCCGAGTTTGTCTAGTCCTGCCGCAAACGCGACGATGCCGGTCTTATCGTAAACGCTTAGAATCGCACGCATGCGCTACAATGCCCCTTTGCACATTTGAGAAGATGGATTCCGCGCCCCCGCGCGGGGGCGAGCTTTCGCGGGAATAACGTTTCTTGAATTGGCGGCGCGTCCTGCCGGACAACTCCCTGTAGCAGTGATTATACACATGTGCGACGGCCTTCCCAGTTGCACCCATCTTACGCGCTCAGTCGGCTACAACGGGAATAGTTCGCACAGGTGCTTTCTGTCCTCCTGATACAAGACCCACTGGCACGGCTCAGATTCGACGACGTATGGCGCAAGCAGTAAGATAGGCGAGGAATGCCGCGCCTCCCAATTGCTGTGGAGGGCATCTACGTCGGCTCAGGACCGGACGCTTTCGCCTCGCTCCGCAATACTTGCGGCAGTGCCTATCCAATCCCGCAAATGCGACTGGAGTGGCTTGCGTCCAGAATCCTAACGTGCCGCGCCTTCAGAAGTTTCCCAGGCAAATAAGCCAAATCCGCTGAGGACTTTATCATGGCAGAAAAACGTCTCAAGTTCGTCGTTCCCGGTGATTTTCCGCCCCAGATACAAGGTTCGCCGCACCTCGACCGTCTCAAGCCGTACGGCGAGGTTGACCTGTATCTCGACCGCCCGCAGAGCATGGAGGAGCAAATGCAGCGGGTGGAGGGCGCCCACGTCATCTTGAACACGCGTGGGGCTATCAAGTGGTTTGCGCCTGAGTTGCAGGCCTTGCCGGACCTGCGCCTCATTGCCACGTGTTCCATTGGCGTCGACTCCATCGACGTCGAGGCAGCGCGTGCCTGCGGCGTGGCCGTGGCCAACCAACCGGGCCGCACGGCGCCGGTCGTGGCCGAACACATCATCGGCCTCATGTTCGCCGCGGCCAAGCGCGTGGCGTTTCAGACGAGCGAACTCAAGGCCGGGCGCTGGACGCTTAAGCAGAATGTGATGCTGAGCGGCAAGACGCTGGGCGTCGTCGGCACGGGCAACGTCGGTCGCGAGGTGGCGCGGGTTGCCAACCTGCTCGGCATGCGCTGCCTGGCGTGGACGTTCAACCCCTCGCCGGAGCGGGCGCGAGACCTCGGGGTTGAGTTCGTTGAATTCGACGAATTGCTGCGAGAATCCGACGTCGTGAGCCTGCACGTGCGGCTCAGTGATGAAAGCTGGCACATCATCGGCGCGCGCGAACTCGGCGTGATGAAGCCGGGCGCGCTCCTCATCAACGCCGGAAGGGGCGACTTGGTGGATACCACGGCTCTAATTGACGCACTCCAATCCGAACACCTGGCCGGCGCCGGACTCGACGTGTTCGATCAGGAGCCGCTGCCGCCCGATCATCCCATCCTTGCGTGCGAGCAGGTAGTCTTAACGCCGCATCTGGCCGATCAGACGCCGGAAGGTATCGAACTTTTGAACGAAGGTGCGGTCTCGAATACAATCGCCTTCCTGGAAGGCCGCCCGCAGAACATCGTTACGTAAAAGGGCCGCGTTCTTCCTGATTTCGTCACGCCGGCGTAAGCCGGAGTCCAGGGAGC
>VXOZ01000250.1 GCA_009839775.1 Chloroflexota bacterium
CGCCAAGGTCATCGCGGGCTGGAACCTGCTCGGCGTCGTGGACGTGCTGCAGGCCGGAGCAGGCAAGACGCCGTCCGGTGGCGGTGAAGCAGACAACTATTTCGACAACATCTCGTGGAAGGTCGCCTACAGCTTCGACACCACGACCAACCAGTGGGAGAAGTCGATTCCGGATGACGGCCCTGAGAGCGCTGCCGATGCCAAGGAGATACTCAACGGCAAGGGCTACTGGGTCTGGAGCACCAAGGCGGGCACGCTGGTCCCGTAACCGCAAGCGAACCCTACCCCCGCGGAGGCAGCAACCTCCGCGGGGGAATGACGAAAAGGTAAGAACGGACCACCCTGCTCTCGGAGAGAGCGCCAACTGAAGACTACAGCTCCATAAGGGGGGTAGAAGTGAGATTCACCAAGATTCCGCTCATAGCGACATTGATGGCAGTGGCGCTCTCGCTGCTTATCGTGCTGCCCACGCTGGCGCAGACGGCCGATATCACCGACGGGAAGCTGTCCAGTGGCGTAGTCACTGCTGGCGTATTCGCGAACATCGGGGACGCGGAGCTCGACAAACTGAGAGACGCGGCGGCGGCGGGCCTCCCAGGCGGCGAAACCGGCGCCTACGTTCCCGTGGCGACTGAGCCCCCTACGCCCGCGAACAACGTGGGTGAACACGAGGCCAGCGACCGCGCCCACCTGGTGACCCCCGAGGCTTCCCCCCAGGACACCCTCTTCAGGAACACGCTGTACGTCTCCAACGATGGCGCCGCGTACAACACCATCCTCATCAACGTGGCGTCCGACCTTGCCACCTGTGACACGAACGACGCTACCAGGGCCAACGTGACGGCCTCGGTGAAGAACAACCGTTCCGGCAGAACCGTTACGTTGCAACTCGTCCAGACCGATGGCGCTGACGATAACGTCCAGGGTTTCATCAAGGTCGTTGAGGACGGCGCCACGGGCACATTGGTGGACGGCACCAACACCGCGGTCCAGGAGGACGGTGAAGACGTTGTTGCCGAGCTTCGTGAGTTCGGCGGCCCGACTTGGTGCGACAACGACGAGACGCGTAGCTACGACGCGAACGATCCCCCGACCCCGAACGACCCTAGCGACGACACCACTGGCATTGAAGTTGAAGTTGGGGCGGACGGCGCGCTCTACGGCCCGGTGGCGGTGCCCGGCGAGTACGGGCAGCCAGTGGCCGCTACCGGCCCGCCGACTACACAGGAGATCGCAACGATCTTCGCGGAGCACGGCGACCGGCTGACCATCACCACAACCGGCGGCTCCGGCGTCATCGAGCTGGTGGTGGACGGCGACGGGCCCGAGTTCACCGCCGTCACACCGGAAGACAACACCGTGACGCGCCCCAGCCGCCTCACCTTCTCTTTCGAGGTGCGGGACGACGACTCCGGCCTCCGCCACGACGGCGAGAGCGTCACCTCTAACGACGGCGACCTCGAAGAGGTCAACCCGGACGGTGACCACAACCTCCACAACGAGCCGCTCTCTGTGGACCCGGGCACGGCGGTTTCCGCGAACGGCCGGTCCGCAGACATTGACGTCAAGGTCGTGGTGAACCCGAGGACGGGTGCCGAATCGAATCTCAGTACCTCTGACATCAGCGCGTCCGGCACGTGGAGTATGGCGGGCAGCCGGCCGGGCGTCGCCTACGCCTTCTCGGCCAGCGGCGCCGACAGGGGTGATGCCCACTACCTCTACCAGTTGGAGGCCACCGACCGCGCGGGCAACACGTCCATGACCGACGCGGAGTCGGGCACGGACGCGGCGGAGCCGTACGTCTTCCGCGTGGACGACGAGGACCCCGCACTGATCGGCGTGCGGACCGGCATCTCTTGGAGCGCCGACGATGACGCTGAAGAGGTGGACCGCTCCTATGTCGCGCTCACGTTCACGGACGCCAACGGCGCGGACGCCCTCGGCGACGTCGACACCGACAACATCACCGTCGTCGGCCACACCATCGTCGGCGTCATCCACCCGAGCGAGCGGCCGGTGATCAACCGGAACACGCCGATGGCGACCATGCCGGCTGCGGGCGACTCAGTAGAGCCGAAGGCCCCAGCAACGGTTGCGATGCCGTCAGTGTCCGTGACAGGGACACTCGCAGATGGCACCACTGAGTACACCCTGACCCCGAGTGCTAGCTGCAGCATCACCTCCGTGGGTACTACACCAACCTCGGATGAAGTCATCGCTGCTACGATCGCGGTGATTGCCACCAGCGGACTTGGCACCGGCGAGACTGACCCGGCGGTCGCCTACTGTGCGTTGTGGACGACGTATCAGACGTACCTGAATGACTTGGCCACCTACAACACCAAGAAGACAGCGTTCGACAACTACAACCAGTACAAGCGCGAGAACCCCGGCGAGGACATCGAGGGCAACTCCATCACCGAGCCGCGCGCCCGCGTCTACCTGGAGCTCTCCGAGGACCTCGCGGCCGACGCAGAGCCGGACGTCGTGGTCGTCGGCGGAGCGGTCTTCGACCTCGCTGGCAACACCAACGAGGCGGACACGGTCGAGGCGGTGGACTGGATCGCCCCGAGCCTGACGGTGACGGTGACGGGCACCGCGAACGACCGCCCGGTCGTGAACGACGAAGGTTCGTTCTCGATCGACGTGCAGTCGGACGAGGACCTGCGCCGCCGCCCTGTGGTCTTCTTCGTGGAGATTAACGCGGACGAGGATGACGACGGTGAGCTCGATGGTACGTACAGCATAGCGATGGCTGACGAGGCCTCCCCGCTGACCCAGCAGGAGGATGAGAACCACTGGGCCAGGAAGTACAGGAGGTCCAGTATCGAGATCGACCTTGCTTCTGACGAGAGCGGCAAGATTATCGGTGTTGTCGTGCTCGGCCACGACGGCGAGGACAACTCTGGCGCGACCGCGGGCTGGACGGTCGGTGACCACCGGAACGCCGCGGAACCGCGTTCTGGGAACGGTCTCAACCTCACCAAGATGGACGGCGCCGGCCTGCTGGTCGAGATTGACGAGCAGTTCAACAACAAGGTCGACACGGGCATCGGCGAAGTGACGCCGCGGAGCGACGACGACGGCGAGGAGACCGAAAGCGCCAACCCGTTCGTCAAGCTCACCTTCGGCGGTGAGGACGACGAGTACGAGATCGCGGGATTCGACGACGGTGACTCGCATGACACCGTTACCGTGACGGAGATCACGCTGAACGGCGAGAACGTCATGGCCCACCTGAACCGGGTGAGCGCGACCGAGTTCTCGCTGGTGCTGCGCGACCTCGCGGTCGACTCGTACGAGGTCGAGTTCGTGGCCGAGGACGAGGCGGGCAACGAGATGGACGACGGCTCGTTCACCTTCGACGTGAACGAGCGCCAGCCGTACGAGATCGAGGTCCAGCCGGGCTGGAACCTGGTCTCGCTGCCGGCGACGCCGCTGGAGCCCGCGATAGCCGACGTGCTGGCGAGCAACCAGTACATCTCGCCGGTGCTCGGCTACCAGGAGGGCGACTGGATCACTGCCATCCGCGAGGATGACGGCACGTGGCGCGGCCGGCTGACGGAGATCATCGGCGGCTACGGCTACTGGGTCCACGCCCGGACGTTCGAGTCCATCTCGACGATGCTCTCCGAGGTCGACCCGGCCGGGGTGCTCCCGACGGTGCCGGTGACGGCGGGCTGGAACCTGCTCGGCGTGCTGGACATCTTCCAGAACGCGGCGGCGCCTATCGACAAGGCTGAGCCGCCGGGCGAGAAGGACGCGGAAGGCAACTTCGC
>VXOZ01000338.1 GCA_009839775.1 Chloroflexota bacterium
TGGAATTCAGACCTCCAAACCAGTTTGGACTACATCGAGAGCGAGAGTGACGAGTAACACGCTTGTTGGAGAGTCCGCCACGTCCGTCATTCCCGCGCACGCGGGAATCCATCTTCTCTTCGCCTGTGGTCAATCGCTCATGTGGGAGTGAAAGGCTTGAGGCCACATCCGGCATCCGGGAGACCACCCGTCTGATTGCTACGGACTATCCTGCTCAGGCAGCGCCGGCAAGCCCTAGGCGAATAGAGTATTGCGCTCATGCCAGCGAATTCAGCAAATCCAACGCCGCAGTCTCCATGGCCTGGCCGATGCCGGGGCCGCCGATGGCCGAACGTGAGGGCCAGGTCTCATACGCGCCTAGGGCGAGTTGCTCGTCGCTGGCGACGTAGCCAAGATAGTCGTTGGCCAGGCTCATAACGAACTGGGGCATGAACGGCGAGCCGGCCTTCACGGCGAGACCGATCTCCACGAAAATCTCACCGGGCAGGGCGGCAAACCCCACCGGGCCCACGCGCAGCGCCTGCACCGTAGAGGTGAGGGTCTTGGGCATGGTGTGCAGCACCTTGATCTCACGGGCGTAGGCCGGCGCCCAGCGCGGGTAGATGGGCTGTCCGGTCACTGCGGAAAACGGCCCCTCGGTGTACGCATAGTTGCCGCTCAGCACCTTGTCGGCAACGGCCACGTCCGCGTCGGTGGTCTGCTTGCGCGCAAAGTCGAACGTGCCCATCGCCGCGCCCAACGCCACGTGGTCGTGCATTTCCATCAACTGGATTTCCGTAAGGGCGTGTCCGGCAAGCACCTTGGCCATGCGCGCCGCCTGGGCGTGACCCCGGTTGGGCCAGGGCTCAACCACGTTTGTGTTGTTGATATTGCCGGACGTGCCGTTGAAGAGCAGGCCCACGGTTTGGGAGCCAAGCAGATGTTGGATGGCGCGGAAGAAGTGCCCGAAGTAGTCGGCGGAGATCTCAGCATGCGTGTCCGTGCCCACATAGTGGAGCGCGTAGTTGCCCAGCACGGCGATGGGTTCGCCCGCGCTGCTCTCCACGTAGCAGAGCGTGAAGTCCGGATCGGTGGTACCAGCGGGGCGCAACACGTCTGGATTGCCGACGCCGGGATTGAAGTGCACCTGTCCGTTGCGCATGTGATAGCGGCGGTTGAAGACGATGCGCGGTTCCACCACGCTGGCAAAGCCGATGCGGGCCGGCTGTAGGCGCTGCGCGGCGATCTCCACCGCGTCGGCGATCTTGCGCGTGGTCCAGGCGGTGTATTCGGTCTGCTCGTCCATGAAGCCGATGCTCACCGTGGCGGGTGCCGAGTGGGTGTGGGTGGCAGCGATGAGCACGTGGTCGGGCGGAATCTGAGACCGCGCGGCAATACGCTCCTTTACTTCGTCCATCATGCGGCCCGGCATCATGGTGAGGTCGCAGAGGACGAAGGCGATTTTGCGCGCACCGTCGTCCAGCACCAGCGCTTTCGCCAGGAGTTCGTCGTGTACGGCATCGGCGAGCGTCACGTCGCGAAACGCGCCGCGCATGGGAATGCCCAGCCAGGGCGTGATGTTCGACGTTGCCGCGCCTGCGCGCAATTGCTCAGCCATGTGGTCTCTCCTTCACTTTCACTATCAATAGGGAGCGCGGGCCTTTCGCATCCCAGCGACATACAGCCTCAACCAAGGTCCACGGCCCATCCCTTTGGAGCAACACATACTCGTGGCCCCATAGCTCGGTAAGTGACTGCCTCACGCCACGGCGCGGCGGCAATCAGGTACGTCAGCTCCATTCGGCGTCCTCGTTGTCTCCCGAGGTGGCTGCGTCGTTCATCATCTCATCCAAGTACGGTTGTACTACGTCCCGCAGCCGCACCAGGTTTTCAGCAATCCAATCGCCCACAGTTTCGAGGTCTGGCTTTGGGTCGCCGATTACTGCCTCCGTTCGCAGCCCAATCCTGGAGTAGTCCTTTCCTTCCTCCCACTCGGCGCCGTTGTTCAACCTGGCATCTATATCGGCGCGGTGTTGGGTCAGGGCATGATAGATGTGCTGGTTGTCGGCCCCATACACGGACAGGTGGGCCAACGCCTTACCCTCGCTCAACCCAGCGACGTAGAAGATTTCGGGATATCCGGTTTGAAACGACCGCCACCTGCCCCGGAACCCGCCCCGGCCCACCGGGAACATATCCGACCGCCGTAGCTGTGCAACCACCGGGCGATAGAAGTCGGCGTAGAAGGTGTTCGTGTTCATTCTGGTGGAAGTTGGGGTTGCTCCCGGTTGCGATTGCGGGGGTTCGACGACTAACTGGAAGTCGGCGGCTATGGCGTCGGCCACCCGGTATGCCCTCACCGCCACGGCGTACACTGCAATGGTATCGCTCTCGTTGAGCCACGACAGGATGCTCCGGTGATAGTCGGTGAAGTCCTGCGCCACCCACACCAGGATGTTGGCCTCAGCGCTGGCCGCGTATCCCATGAGGCGCAGGCAGTGGGAATCGTCGGATAACCCCAACTGGTTTTCAATCACCACTATGGCCTCGGTGTTGACCTGTTGCGCAAGGATGTCTACTCGCCCGGCCTCGGGCAAAGTGGCTTCCACCTTTACCAATTGCAGGGTGAGGTTTAGTTTGGACTCCAACAAATGCAGGTGGTTCGCCAGCCACGGTGTGAAGTCCTGGGCCTCGTTGGGGAATACATCCCGCAAGCTCACGGTTTCCAGTGCATGTATTTGTGGCATTTTGTTTCTCTTTAGCCAGTTGCCTGAAGTTCAGTCCAGGTGTGTTTGATCGAAAATAATTATACATAGGATTCTCGCAGTTGAGAGTGTTTTCGTTGAATAGCGCGATGGTATAGATACGAAGACACTTTCAACGGCGTAATGTTACTACAAAGGATTGGATGAACCTGGGAGTTGAATTGCAGCAAGCGATCGTAGTAGAGAGGCGTCTTCCGATGAATGTGGCCTGATACCTTAGCGCAAGAGACAAATATCACTCAGGCCGCCGATGCCTGTTGCCCCACGGAATGGCTCGACTGCTGCGGCAAACGATAGCGGCAGGCCAACAGGTTTGGTACTCTGAAAGAGTAAGGGTACCGCCTAGCGGCGACTACGAAACTTGAAAGAGGACTACTGCGACAGTCACCAAAGGTCGCAGTCTTTGCGGCACGCCGCTGTGTACGCAAGGCTGCGAAAGCGAAAGGGATGTCTTAAACTATGGCAGTTTCATATCACGATGTCATCGTTATCGGCGCGGGACCGGCGGGACTGTGTGCCGGTCTGTATACGGCGCGGGCGCGGCTGGACACTGTAATCCTGGAAAAGATGGCGCCGGGCGGACAGCTCATCAACACTTCGTTGATCGAGGACTATCCCGGCTTCGAGTCCATCGATGCCGCCGATCTTATTCAGAAAATGGTCTCGCACACCCAGGCGTTCGGCGCGCAGATACTTACGACTGAAGTAACGGAAGTCTTCTCGGACGGCTGGCAGAAAGTTGTCCGCACGTCGGATGGGGATGAATACCGTGCCGGGGCTGTCATCATCTCGTCCGGCGGTTCGCCCACGCCGTTGAACATTCCGGGCGAGTTCGAGTATGCGGGCCGCGGCGTCTCGTATTGCGCCGTATGCGACGGCGCGTTCTTCCGCGACCGCGTGATTACGGTGGTTGGCGGCGGGGACTCGGCGGTTGAGGAGGGAGTTTTCCTTACCCGTTTTGCCTCCAAACTCTACCTCGTGCACCGGCGCGACAAGCTGCGGGCGCAGAAAATCCTGCAAGATCGCCTCATGGC
>VXOZ01000410.1 GCA_009839775.1 Chloroflexota bacterium
GAATAGCATCATTCCAAACAGGTCACAAATTAGTTCAATTTGCCAACTTTCTCTATGTGCTTCGAGCAGGGCAAATTGGCGGCCAGTGACCTTCTCAAATTCGTCGAGCTCATCTTTTACAAACTGCGGAGCGTGTTTCGATTGAAGCCAGTTATTGAGTCTGGTCAGATCAGCCAATGGGCTTGAACCCAAAAGCGAATTTTTAACTTCCCCACTCAATACTGCCCCGGCCTCGGTGGTGAACACCGCCGTGTGGCCAACCTCGTGGCCGAAAAGCGTGTGAAGTAAGACATGATGTTTTAGTGACCTAGGGAATGCGACCACAAGAAACCTTCGCTGAATTGAAGGCAAGGGCACTTGTCGCTCGTAAAAAATCCGATAACCTTGACCCTCGGCCACGACATGGATGATGGGTTCAAGACGATCACCTTTGAGGTCCTTCTCATTGAGCAAGAGTTGGGATATGCGACGCAGCTCATGTGCAAATGGCCAAGAAAATTCGCCAAGCCTTGAACGCTCGATTAGAGAAACGAAAGTTGTAATCCGCGAGAGCTGAGCCAAACACGTTTGAATGTCGGCTGTGTCTTCTGCGGCGATTGTTTTTATTGCTGCACCTATGTCGACTAGGCGCTTTTCACATTCATCAAAAGGGCCTTATATACTTAACTAGATAAAATGCGGGTCGAAGGAACGTGCAATATGAGAACACGCCCCACCTATTTACCAAAGGCTATTGTATTCAGTGGGAAACCCGCACCTTGTTTTCAAATAGCCAGAAATCGGGAAGCAACTTGAAATAAAGTGAGGGGACTGGCTTGGCGTTTACCTTACCAATCCCCTCTGGCGGCTCACCCGGGAATCGAACCCGATACCTTACGATTAACAATCGTTCGCTCTAGCCGTTGAGCTACTGAGCCGTCATTCAAGTTTACACCAGTCCGGGCGCGGCCCGCCAGAATAGGGTTGCCCGTGCCCGGACTGAAACAAAACCACAAACCACAACTGGAAAGACATATGAATAAGGAACTATGGAACGACCCCGAATTTAGAGAAGCAGCTACCGAATTTGTGAATGAGTTGATTCGCAAAAAAGCCGCAGAAAGAAACAATCTATTCCCGCCCGAGCGTATTGCGGAGATGGTTAATGATATCATCAAGACTGATTTGGACAGGCTCAACAGGTATCGGACCAAGGTCGATAATGTCGCCGAATCGTCCGGAGCCTCTGTTAGCCGCGTTGATAATCTCGACGGCGATTCCCTTGTCCCGGCTCGACAAGACAGCGATGAGGACAACAGTGAGCGCCTTTAGCGCCGTGAGTTGATGTTGTAAGTGTTCTATATGTTCAGTATCCGTCATTAGGTGTCTCCGTTATTGGTGTTTTGGACTGCCATTAATACAGCTAATCATGTCGTTTAGAGTGAATATCGTGTTAGCAAAGAGTTTAAGTCTTTTATGATTTAATTTGATATCCTGTATTCTTTTCTCTTTCCACTTTTTGCTCCCATAGCCGTAGATTTTGGTAATACTTCCGAGTTCTTTAGAAATGACTAAAATTTCTTCAGATAATTTTCGGGTTAAATCGCTATTAGCCACAGCTTTTGTCATATATCTCTCACAATTATTGGGAACGTGAGCAAAGGCAGGGTTAGAAAACAGGACAACCACCGCAACCGTCAAAAGCCGCTTCATAGCTGACTCCGCGTTAGCCAGCCCAGCGGGTGCCGGGCCGTTGTAGTCATCATCAAAGGATTGAGAGACCCCACCTATTCGCCGGGCCAGGGGAGCTACCCCAAGCCGGGTCTAAGGGCTGTTGTATTCAGTGGGCGACCCGACTTAACGGGTGCCTCTGATAATGACTACAAGAATGAGCCTGATGGATTTAGGGCAGTAAGTCAATCTTGGGTAGACCCAGATCGAACCGACTTAACCGGATTTGCTATCCCCGGCACATAGCCAATCTGCCACTGGGTCATAAAGGGCGGCGGGGGCCGAATACACAAAACCCCCGCCGCCCGATACCACGGAATATTCGGGAAAAAAACCGTGGCACCCGTCCGCAGGGGAAAGGTAAAGTCCTGCGGACGGGGCCAGTTTAGGCAATCAGGTCGCTATACATCAATCGCCGCCCGACCATCCCGGCAACAATCTGGCTCATTTGTTCCAGCGTGTCGGCTTCCCGGATGTTATGGCGACGGGCGAACTCGATGACATAGCGTTGTAGGTGCTTTTCGCTCATTTTGTGGTAGGTGCCATCGTGGCCACGTTTCAGCATCGCCCAAAAACTTTCAATGCCGTTGGTATGGGCTTGGTCCTTAACATATTCCCCGACCGAATGATTAACGGAATGGTGGTCATAGTGAGATTTCAGCGCGTGATAGGTCCGGGCTTGGTCTGTGTAGACGGTCGCGCCGGGAGCGGTTTTCTCCGCCACAAAACCGGCGGTATGCTGTGCTCCCGTATTCGGGATATGGCGAGCGACTACCTGATTAGTCTCTCGGTCTTTGGAACCAATGATAGCCGCTTTGCCGACTGCCCCGCGGCCCGTCAGGCCCCGTCGTTTGGATTTCGGCATATTCTGGCGTTTGCCGCCCATGTAGGTTTCATCCGCTTCCACGGGGCCAGTGAATAGATCTACTTCGGTATCGTCCCAGGCTTCCCGCAGACGATGGAGCATGAACCAAGCGGATTTTTGAGTAATGCCCAAGTCGCGGTGAAGCTTCATGGAGCTGACACCTTTCAGATTGGTCACATAGAGATATACCGCGAAAGCCCATTTGCGGAACGGCAGCCGGGAGCTTTCCATCATGGTGCCAGTCCGCACCGAGAAGTAAGACCGGCAGTCCGTGCACCAATAAGGCATGGGCTTGGCGTTCGGAACTTCCTGGGTATTGACGGAACAACAGCGGCCGCAGTGCCGCTCACCATCTGGCCCGCGGCGTGCTTCCCACCCTTCCACCGCCGCGGCGGCTTCAGGAAACATCTCTGTCAGTTCCAGAAGGGAAATGCCTTCGCGATGGGATTTGCCAGGGGCTTTTTGGGTCATTGAATTTGTCTCCGATTTAGGGTGCAGGGACCGAACTTGGCTTTACCTTATTCGGTCCCTGCGGAGACGGTGAGGCTCGAACTCACATCTTGCAGCTGCAACACTGCTGCTCTACCAATTAAGCTACGTCCCATGATTTAAACGTAGTTTAATTGGTGGGGTTTGTCAAGCTAAATATATAAGGCCCCATCAAAATACTCACCGCTTTGCTCAGGACCGTACTCGTGGCGCAACGTCTCGCGGAGTGCCCGACCAACATTTTCGAATTCTTCCTTAAGGAACTCGAGCGGCGTCATGAGAAAATTAAGAAAGTCGTAATTTTTCTGCAGCTTCTACAAAAAATTTGAGGGTTAACTCCCTGTCGGCTGCAGCCACCTCACCCTTATCGGGATAGGTGATTTTTCGTAAAACCTCCTCGACTATCGAAATAGCTTCCTCTTTTGACTGCCCCTCAAATGCGATTGCCACAGAGCCTTCCAATACCTCGCGCACTTCCTGAACATGCTGCTCTATGGTCGGAGTTAATGTGAGCGTCTCCGCTTCAGGCATCGGTGTGGTAGCGGAGTGAAATCCGAAAAATGAATTTACGCGGTACAACTCCAGTAATCTAAACACATTGTTTAGCGCCACTGCGTGATCCGGAGCAGTTGCAGGATTGTCCAAACAATCTCTAGCGGTAGTCATTAGCACGCGAGCAGCTGTACGTGCATCGTGCTTACCCTGTGCCGCCA
>VXOZ01000197.1 GCA_009839775.1 Chloroflexota bacterium
GGACAAGCCCCCGCGCTACTTTAATGCGACAGCATTAGGGCTTGTCCCCCGCTTCTTGGTGAGAAAGATGCACACCATCTCGGGCAAGGCGTTTAGATACATCGTCGAGGATACTCCTATGCCGACAGGAGGAAATTAAATGCAGACAGTAGCGATCAAGAGTCTCGAGCGCCTGCAACACGTCGTGGTCACGGACACACACGCCCTGGTCGCTGACGAGCCCCCGCCGGAGGGAGAGAATCTCGGACCCAATCCCTATGAACTGCTGCTGGCCGCGCTGGGCACCTGAACGGCCATGACGCTGCGGCTGTATGCCGACAGGAAAACGTGGGACCTGCAGGACGTACGAGTGGAACTGAGCCACGAGCGCGTGCACGCCCGCGACTGCGCCGAGTGCGAACAAGAGAGCGGTTCCAGGATCGATCTCATCCGGCGTTACATTGTTGTTACAGGCGCGCTTGACGATTCCCAAAGAGAACGGCTCCTGCAGATTGCCGAACGCTGCCCCGTGCACCGCACGCTCGCAGGCGGCCCGACTATTTTGACTGAGCTAGACATGGCCCAGGCTTGAGGCGGCTCGCGTGCTGCTGCCCGTGGTCTGCGCGGTGTCTCTCGGACGCTAGACAACCGCGCGCAGTAGCTCCAAGGCGGTTTCTTCAATGCTCACGCCGGCGGCAGCGGTGAACCGGCTCCAGCGGCCCACATTTACCTCGTAGCCACCCTCCGTGTAGGCAATAGGCGTGGGAAAGTAACCCTGGTAGCAATTGGCGTAGCCGACGATATACGTGTGGGCAACCGGCGACTGCTTCTTTATGTCAAGTCCGATCTGGCAGAATAATTCCCCTGGCACGCCCACCCAGGCGCTATCGCCAATGGCGAGCACCTGAATCTCGCCCTCTTCCCGGCGCGCGTCGTTGCGGGTGAGCATGTAGTTTTCCAGCGCGTCACGGTGCCGGTTGGCTTCGGCGCGCACCGCCGCGGCAGAGGCGCCGCCGCGCTTCAGGCTCTCGATCTTCTCCGTGGCCGCGGCGTAGGCACGCGCCGCCGCATCTTTCGGCATCAAGTCCATACGGTACTCCCAGGTCACGTGCTTCGTTGCCACGCGCACGCGGCAGTCAGTCGCCGGGACCTCATCAGGCAGCAGCGAGGCCGCCGCACGCAGCACCTCGCCGCCCAGTTCCAGACCCACCTCCCGCGCGTCACGCACGTTGCGCCGCACCACCGGCGGATTGACGTCACCGCATGCGCCCTGCGTGAACAGCGCCGTCACGCCGGGCCCCAAGGCGTCCTCCACGGCGGTCATGGCGAGACCGGTGAAATCCGCCGACACGAGCGGTTGGCTCATGGCGCAGATGGGATGGGCCGTGAAGTTGCTGAGCACGGCCAGCGGCGACCCATCGGGACGTTGGGCCAAGAGCACGCCCACCTCGGGATCGATCGGCCCGCGCCGCACTTCCGCGCCGGGCACGGTGCGGTCCCAATTGCGGTACACCTTGCCGTCGCTGCGAAACACCCGCCGGTTCTCCGAAATCCCGTGGATCTCACCCGACGTGACCTTGATCATCGCCGGTTGCCGCTGCTGCCAGGCGGCAATGGCCGCGCCGGCCAGGCTGCCGATGAGTTCCTGCACCCACGGCCATTCGAGTTCAAGGGTGGAGAGATCAATGGAAGCATGGCTGCTGTGGGTGTGGCTCGCGCTGAGCATCACGTGCTCACCTGGAATAGACGTATGGATTGCCACCTGCTCCCGCACCGAGGCGGCGAACGGCGCCGGGGGGAAACCAATCATGTCGCAGGCGATGAGCGCCGCTGCCCGTTCACCGTCGTCGATCACAAGCGCCTTGGCCCACAAGTCGTCATTGACGCCCAAGAACGGGTCCTGCCGGTCCCAGCCGTAACCCAGATACGGCATGCCCACGTCAGGCGTTATGCAAACGCGCGCTGTCCCCACGTGGAAGTACCTCTTACGGCTATTCATCGGCATACTCATCTCGCTTGTGCGCTTCGTTCAGTCATTTCAGTGAATTCTCATTGTGCAGGATACACACGATTGACCATGCCTGTCGAAAGTCTAGTGTCGTATATGGGAGAAAGCGTCTAAACTCGGCAGGCAGCCCGGTCTTTGACGACGTATGCTCCTGCTGCTCTCTTGTATAATCAGGGGAAACATCCTCCGCGCAGTAAACAGAGTAGTTGGATGGAGGCACATATGCGTGAAATTCCGCACCTCTTTGACGCGAACGTCTTTCTGGGGCCGATCTTTCTCCGCCACGACGATACCCCGGACGACGTCCCTCGGTTACTCGCCGCCATGGATGAAAACGGCATCAGCCACGCGCTCGTGACCCATGGCCTCGCCAAGTGGCAGCATCCCGCCATTGGCAACCGGCGCGTGATTGAGGAAACCAAAGGCGTAGACCGCCTCGTCCCGTGTTGGGTTGTCATGCCGTCCGTCACCGGCGAGTTGCCGCCGGAGCGCGAACTCGTCGCCGAACTGCTGGAGTCCGGCGCGCGGGCGGCGCGTCTCTGCACCGGCATCAACCGGCTCACCTTGGAACCTTTTGAAGTGGATACGCTGCTGGAAGCCTTGGCCGAGCGCCGCGTGCCTCTCTTCCTGGATACGAATAACCGTCACTGGAGCGAGCCGCGTCCGTGGGCCTTCATCGAGTGGGCACTCCGCACGTACCCCACGCTGCCGCTCGTGCTGTTGCGCGAGCCGCCGGCGAACTACCGCACGCTCTTTACGCTCATGGACCGGCATTCCAATCTGTATATCGAAACTTGCTATTTCCAGGGCCACGATGCCATCGCCCTCTGTGCCAACCGCTGGGGCGCGGACCGCTTGGTATTCGGTTCCGGCCTGCCTGAGTGGGACCCGGGTATGGCCATCACCGGGCTTACGTATGCCAGCTTCTCCGTGGAGGAGCGCGATATGGTAGCCAGCGGGAGTCTGGATCGCTTAATTGACAACTGTATCGTCTAACCGCCAAACATTCCGCAATCGTTCATCCTTCGACAAGCTCAGGACGAACGGATGCATGAGAACCACCTGTAACGGGGCATCAAATCCGAAACGAGACACCCTTGGGTACCTAACAACAGCGAGAAGGACGTAGTGACATGGCGCAGATAGCTTCAGCAGCCGGCAGTGACACCATGACCATCCGTGAGGCCGCCCTGCGCGGCGAACCGATTTCCGACACCTTCATCGTGAACAACCATTCCCACCTCGGCCTCTACTACGGCTTTGCCCAACCCGCGCCGGATGCCGACGCCTTGGTGCGCACGATGGACCGCGTGGGCATCGATCAATCCTGCGTGTTCTCCAGCCTCGCGATTACGGCGGACATGCGCAGCGGCAATGACCTGAGCCTGGAAGCGGCGCGCCAACATCCGGACCGCATTCTGGCTTACGCGGTGCCGGACCCCAACCTCGAGCGACAAGTCCGTGACGAGATGCAGCGCCCGCTCGCCGCCGGCGTGCGCGGCATCAAGTTTCACACGAGCTTGCATGATTATCCATTCGGCGGACCGGGGTATGTGCCCGCCTTCGAGTTGGCGGACAAACACCGGCTGCCGCTTATCAGCCACGGCGTAGACTCACCCGACGTGCTGCGCCGCACCGCGCGCGCCTATCCCAATGCCCACTTCATCGTGGCCCACGCCGGCGCAGGCAGACGACACCCAGAGGCGGACCCGACGTACAACGTGGCGATTGAGGAACCAAACGTCTACCTGGATACCGCCGGTTCCGTCGCGTACTATGGGAT
>VXOZ01000087.1:0-884 GCA_009839775.1 Chloroflexota bacterium
TCTTCCTGCCGCACCGTGCCCACGCGGCAAGGAACGCACTGACCGCACGACTCGTCCCGGAAGAAAGCGGCAATGCGAAGCAGGACGCTCTGCATGTTGACCGTGTCATCGAAGATCATGACGACACCGGAACCGAGCGTCGCCCCAACGGCGCGCGTTGCCTCAAAGGTCAGCGGAATATCTAACTCCTCGGGGGTGAGAAATGTCCCGGCGGCTCCACCCAGCAAGACGGCCTGCAATGTGCCGCTGCCGGCCACGCCGCCTGCAAGCTCGATCAGGTCATCGAGTGTCGTGCCAAACGGAACTTCATAAACGCCGGGGCGTCCCACGTGCCCGGACAAGCAGAAGAGCTTGGTGCCGGTGGATTGCTCCGTGCCAATTGTAGCAAAGGCGTCGCCACCTTCCAGCACGATGTCGAGCACGTTGATCAAGGTCTCGACATTGTTTACGAGTGTAGGTTTGCCAAAGAGACCGACCTCGGTGGGAAAAGGCGGTTTGTTACGCGGTTCGCCGCGAAAGCCCTCGATGGAGTTGAAGAGCGCGGTTTCCTCGCCGCAGATATACGCTCCCGCGCCGCGCCGAATCTCTATATCAAATGACACGTCGTGTCCCAAAATTGAAGGGCCGAGAAGCCCGGCTTCGCGTGCTTGTGAAATGGCATTCGTTATGCGTTCCAAAGCCAAGGGATACTCACCCCGCAGGTAGATGTATCCCTGTTCGCAGCCGGTTGCGGTGCCTGCAATCGTCATGGCCTCGACCACGGCAAACGGATCCTCTTCCATGACAACCCGGTCCTTGAAGGTACCCGGCTCGGATTCGTCAGCGTTGCAAATCATGTAGCGAGGCTGGGCCTCGGCGGAAACCACTGCCTGCCACTTGACGCC
>VXOZ01000087.1:894-3770 GCA_009839775.1 Chloroflexota bacterium
CCGGGCCGGGTTCCGCGAGCTTTGTATATCAGTCAGCGTGCTTGGCCCGCGGGGGAACCCCGTCCATGCCACGTGAGGGAGCGCGGGTGGGCGGCGCCGCCGCGCCCAAGCAGCTTTGAGTCGACGACCTCTTGAACTACCTGAGCCGGGCCCATGTCCAAGGCACGTTCAAGCGCTCGATAGCCGCCGGCACTGCGGTAGTTCGTTAAGTCATCTGGGTCTATCCGACCCACGCGGCGCAACAGCCGTAGTTCTTCGCTGCCCGCCTGGGGCACTGAACGTACGCCGAAGGACGTTTCACTTGCCTTAGTCGTGCGCTCAGAATCAGCGAGGGTCTGTGCTATCTCGGCAGCGTCCGCAGGAGCGAGCACCGTAGTGGAGGGATTCACGCCCGCTACGGTTACCATCGCTGCGGGCGCGCGTTCGCACATGCCAAGGCACGGACTGTGGTGCCAGGTGATGTTGCTATCAAACTCTGTGCTGCCCGGCGCGCCGAAGCGTTCCGTCATGGCGGTGCAGAGTGCCTGCGCGCCGTTTCCCAGGCACGCGATGTCGTCGCACACGTGCGCCACCACCGGCGGCTTTGGCTGGACCGAGAAAAGTGCGTAGAACGTTGCGACACCGTATGCTTCCGTTGGCGGGACTGTCAGACGTTGACAGGCGTAGTTGAGTGCGCCGGGGCTGATCCAGCCAATGCGTTCTTGAATTGCGTGCAGTACGGGCAGCAAGAGGTGCCGGTTTGCCCTGGCGGCATGACCCGCAGCAGGCGCATCCGCTTCGCCCGAGATAAAATGAGCATCGCTTATAAACCCCGACTCCGGCGCTTCTAAGACACTGTCTACCGCCAATTGCTCTGCCGCGTTAGGCGTGTCGCTGGTGAGGTGGAGATCCATGGGGGTTCCCTGTAGGGCTTGACCAGGAAGGATGCATGCTAGTCCTGCGCGATTGCCGCCTCAATCTTCTCTACGCGGATGGCAGTTGCCTTAAACTCAGCCGTGCCGGATTTGGGATCGGTCGCGTCGATGGTCAGTTCGTTCGTGGCGACTTCGTTGGGGAAGTGCGGGGTCATGAATGCGAGACCGGGACGCAGAGAAGAGTCAAACCGGACGGGCGCCCGCACCGCTCCGCGACGTGAGCACACGCGCACGGTCTCGCCTTCTGCAACGCCAAGGTCTTGACCGTCTTCGGGCGCAAGGTCGATGGTCTCGCCCCGGCGCAGTGGCGACGTATAGCTTGCGGTCTGCACACCGGTATTGAAGGAGTCGAGACGCCGTCCGGTCGTCAGACGCAGGGGATACTGATCGTCAAGCCGCTCAAATGGCGGTACATATTCAACCGGCGAAAACGGCGCGCGCGGCCCGATCACGGGCCGTTCCCACAACCTGCCGTGGAGATACATCTCGCCCGGATGGGATTCGTCGTAGCAGGGCCACTGCAGACCACCCAGAGTCTCTAAGCGTGCGTAGCTCATGCCAGCGTGGAAGGGACTAAGACTGCGCAGTTCGTTCCATAAATCCTCAGCCACCGGCGCTCCCAAATCTCCGCCCAGACTGCGCGCGACATCGCACAGGATGGTAAGGTCATCACGCACGCCAGCAGGCGGATCCATGGCTTTCCGTACCCGCTGCACCCGCCGCTCACTGTTGGTAACGGTGCCTTCGGACTCGCACCAGCTTGCGGCGGCCGGTAAAACCACGTCGGCCAACTCCGCGGTCGCATTCATGAGCATATCTTGCACAACAAGGATGTCGAGACCCTTTAGCAGCTTTACTGCCCGATGTTGGTCCGCCTCCGACTGCGCCGGGTTCTCGCCGAGGACGTAGAGGGCGGTCAAGTCCCCGTGTTCCATGGCCTCGAACATCTCGGTCAGATTCCACCCTTTCTCAGCCGGAATGGAAGTACCCCACGTCCGCTCGAACTTCTCGCGCAGCGGTGTGTTCTCAACGTGTTGGAAGCCGGGGAGACGATCCGGCAGGGCGCCCATGTCCCCACTGCCCTGCACGTTGTTCTGCCCCCGCAGCGGGTTAAGACCCGAGCCGTAGCGTCCTACATGACCGGTGAGAAGGGCGAGATTGATGATCGCAAGCACATTATCAACGGCATTGTGGTGCTCGGTGATGCCCAGGGTCCAGCAGATCTGCGCCCGCTCCGCTTTTGCGTACGCATGTGCCGTCTCACGAATTACTGCTGTCGACACGCCCGTGACTTCCTCGGCATAGGCGAGCGTGTAGGGCTCTACGGATTCGCGGTATGCGGCAAAGTCACTCGTCGCGTGGGCAATAAAATCATCGTTTGCAAGACCGGCAGCGATGATTTCCCGCGCCATGGCGTTGGCCAATGCGATGTCTGCACCGACATCAACGCCGAGCCAGACATCGGCCCATTGGGCGGAGCTCGTGCGGCGCGGGTCAATGACGAAGAGCCTGGCGCCGTTGTGCACGCCCTTGAGCACGTGGTGAAAGAAGATGGGATGCGTGTCCCGTGCGTTTGAGCCCCAGAGCAGAGTGACGTCGGTCTCTTCAATCTCCCGGTACGAGCTTGTCCCGCCGCCTAGCCCAAACACTGTCGCCAGACCGACGACGCTGGGAGCGTGTCAGGTGCGGTTACAGCTATCGATGTTGTTGCTGCCGATGACGGCGCGCGTGAACTTCTGCGCGAGGTAGTTGACCTCGTTCGTGGCTTTCGAGCAACTGAAGAGACCAAAGGTGCTGGGGCCTTGCTTTCGGATTGCGCTTTGCACACCCGAGGCTACGCGGTCGAGCGCCTCATCCCAACTGGCCAGACGAAGCGCCCCGTTCTCCCGCACCAACGGCTCGGTCAACCGCACCGCATTGCGTTTGCCCATGCGCTATAAACCTACATGCAATCTTCACGAT
>VXOZ01000431.1 GCA_009839775.1 Chloroflexota bacterium
GTGCAGCTTCAGTCTGTGCTCAGTCATTCTGTAATTCAAACGCCGAGCGGCAGCAATTCAATGATGCTAGAGAGAGCTATGATGGCAGCGCCGACGGAGAGGATCCACCATTTGATGCCGCGAATTTCGCCGTCCTGTCTGGCAATCTTACCGTCCAACTCAGCTATATCAGCCTTCAATTCGGCCTTCAACTGGGCCAGGTCGGCCTTGGTTGCCAAATGCTCGTAGCCGCCTTCGATACGGCTTACCCGTTCACCGAGTGAACTCGTTTGCTCCGTGGTCGCCAATGAACATTCTCCACAATTGCTCGATCTTGTCTCTCTTTATACTACACATGTGTCATATACATAAGAGAGATACTTCTGGAATGCGAAGTATTGTGCAGTCCATCCTGAACAACCCCATTTCCCTAGGGTCATAGGTGAACGTCAGCGAGACTGTATTTGGGGCTTGCGGCTAGTTCGTCTGGTACCCGCGCTTGGCATCGGGCAGTCCCACCGGCTTGCCGAGCGCTTCCGCCATGGCGCGCACGTGGTAGGGCAACGCGCCGCAGCACGCGCCGATGAACTCGATGCCGATGCCCTGGGCCTCTTTGGCATACTCCGCCATGACGAAGCGGCTGAGCACGCGCGGCTCCACGCTTGGGTAGAGGCTGCCGCGGCTGATCGCCTGATTAAACACCTCGCCGGGTTCCAACTGATAGGCGGTCGGCTGGACGCAGATTGGCACCGAAACCGCGGCCCGTATCTTCCGTGCCATCTCATTCATCGTTTGCCACGGGCGCATGCAGTTTAGTCCCACCACGTCGGCGCCGTTGTCCACCAGGCGCTTGGCCGCCTCCACCGGATCGTACCCGTCGCGCGTGAACTCGCTGTCGCGGAACGTCAGCGTGACCACCGCCGGGACACCCGCCTCTTTCACGAAGGGAATGGCTATACTTGCTTCTTCCACGGAATAGAAAGTTTCGACGATGAAGACATCCACTTCCGGGTCCATCTGCTCGGAAACCCGCCGGGCAAAGAACTCCTGCGCCCGTTTGCGATCGTCAGCATCCAGCGGCTCCCACTTGGACGAACCGGAGTAGATGAATTGGCTGATGGTGCCGGCCACGTAGCGGTCCGGCCCGGCGGCCTCACGCGCTAACTCCACGGCGACCTTATGCAGTTCCTTTTCCCGTCCAAAGGGCCGCACGCCCCAGGACATGGCCTGCAGGAGTTCCGCGCCCGCCCGGGCGAACTCATGGTGCATTTCCAGCACGGCTTCCGGGTAGTCTAAGACCGCCATCGGAATATGGGAGGCATAGCTGCCAATCACCCGGCGTTCCAATTCCAGGTAGTACGCGCCGTCACCCAACAGCGGCCCCTGCGCGAGACGCTCGAGAAAATCCGCTTTCACCGGCCTGCTCCTTGTGGTTGCTCTTGTTCATGTCCCTATCATACTGGAATGAACGCACGGCATTGGCCCGTTCTCATGCGAAACGCGCCAATGGGAGTGAATGAACTTTGGGGCGAACGACGTTTGGGGAAAATGCTCGTGTGGTCTTTTGGCAGCTTGGCAGCGGTCGCCACCCGCGCACCTATTGAGGAGAGGCACGATACCTGCTAGAATGGCTTCGTGAACGGGGCGTGGCTCAGCCTGGTAGAGCGCAGCGTTCGGGACGCTGAGGCCGGCGGTTCAAATCCGCCCGCCCCGACCAAGCAGTGAGGCAAAGATGTCGCTTTGCTCGTTTCGTTTACCATTGTTTACCCCTACCGTCCGCATAGCGGCCATAGAGCACGTGCACAAAGATGTGCCTGCCACAAGCGAGAGGCAGTGTAGCCGTTGCCGCTGATCAGCAACGGGAGGTTCTGGAATGCAACCGCAACAACCGTCTGTAGATAAGCTCATCATCGCTGTCGTGCGTAACGATGACGCCAATACCATCGTGGACGAACTGGTGAAGCGCCGCATCGGCAATACGCGCATCAATACCGCGGGCGGCGTCCTCCGGCGCGGTAACGTGACTCTGCTTGTCGGCGTACCGGCCAGCCAAGTGGATGAGACTCTGGACGTGATCCGCGAAAACGTGAGCGGACAGCCCCTCACAGGCAAAGGCCAGACCGGTGACAACCGCGGCGTCGCCTTCGTCATCGACGCCGGCCGCTACGTGCGGGTCTAGAGTTGGAGGAGTTCTCTCTCCCGGTGGGAGAGGTCTAGGGTGAGGGGGAAGTTTAATGCGACAGCATTAAACTTCATGGAGGAAAAACGCCGCGCCCCAGTACCCCGGTAGCGCAGGTTTGCAACCTGCGTCGCTGTAAGGTCAATTTTTTGCGTGTCTGTTTCTCTTTACTCCGGGGGGGGACAAGCCCCCGCACTACTTTAGTGCGACACCATTGGGGGGGAATCTCGCCTCATACACCCTTCGACGTCAAGAACTCCAAGCTCGAGCGCAGGCAGTCGAAGGGGTCGCGCCGGCAGGTGTCCTGCTCCACGGCATACCACTGTACCCCTGTCTCGTTTCCTGCGGCGATGATGCCGTCCCAGTCCAGGTTACCCTCGCCTACCGGACACATGACCGGCCCGTCCTCGGCGGTCACTTCCTTGTCTTTGGCGTGGATCACCGGCACGCGGCCGGAGGCCTGCCTGAGCAGGCGCTCAGGATTGGCGCCGGCATGCGCGACCCAATAGACGTCGAATTCCAGCGTAAAGTCCGGCCCGCCTTCTTCGATGAAGATGTCGATGAGGGTCTTGGGGCCGGGAGCGATGCGTTCGAACTCGTGGGAGTGGTTGTGGTAGCCAAAGGTCAGACCGGCGGCCTTCAGCTTCTGGATGACCGGCTTCGCCGCCGCGAGGAACGCACGGTAGCCCGCCTCGCCCTGGCTGCGGTACGGCTGAGGGATGCCGCCAATGGCAACGTAGTCACATGCCAGGACGCCGTGGTAGTCGACCTCGGCCTGCGTATTGTTTGCCAAGTCATCCCAACTGCGGTGCGTGGCGATACAGCGAATGCCGTTGTCGTCCAGCATCTGTTTGGCTTCGTGCACGTTGATCTCCGGGTCTGCGCTCTCCAGCGCGCCAATGGCGGAAAACTGGGCCGCCTCGTAGCCAATTTGGCTGATCTTGCGCAGCGACTCGGCAAGGTCTTTGCGCGTCTTGGTGTGGTCCCGTACGGTGTACATCTGCGCGGCCACTTTGCTCGACATCGGTGTCTCCTTGTCGTCGGTTTGATCGAGGTGAGTGGGTCGTTCTCACGTGATTATATACTCTTTGGCGTTGCGTCCGTAGCCTAGACGCTGGACGGGTTAGGAGGGGTAGGGGCACGACATGTCGTGCCCCTACCTTGACTTGGCGGACGGACGCAAGACCGGAGAATCTTCAACGGCGCGCAACCAACCGTCGCACGCCGTTGCTTTGCTTCACCAAGAAGCAAGTCCCTGAGTTTTTCTTGGACTCAAGCCGCGCCGCCGGAGACGGCGGGGACTATGGAGACCTCATCGCCGTCGCTAAGCGAGGTCGCTAGGCCGTCCATAAAGCGGATGTCCTCGCCGCGCACGTAGATGTTGATGAAGCGGCGCAGTTCGCCGTCCTCGTCGCACATGCGGTCTTTGAAGCCCTCGTGGGCCTCATCGAGCTTCGTTATCAGTTCCTCGATGGTGCTCGCGCCGTCCACCGTGACCTCGGCCTTGCCGCCGGCAAGGGGACGGAGCGGGGTGGGAATCTTTACGGCATTTGCCATGGTGTTGTCCTTCGTCTCCTTATGCTTACACGGTAACAGGGGTGCGTTCCAGAC
>VXOZ01000060.1 GCA_009839775.1 Chloroflexota bacterium
GTAATAGTCGACAATACGAGCATAGTAAGCCTCAATTTCAAAGGACGCATCATACTTCGCATATGGATTCAGATTTCTGAACAACTGCGCTCCATGATAATGGGGTGGACCTGCCAGATGCACTATGTCAGGATCAAGACCTGCGGCAAAATCCGCTAAGAACCGAGTTCGATGACTCACCCCCTCTTCGGTGACATCTAGAATGACTCGTATGTTAGGATTCTGATTGTGGAACACCTCAAGGAGTTCATCAAACTCATCCGCATTGCGTCTGGCAATTGAGCCAATGGAGAACTTCAGTTCGGTTGGCGCGACCTCTCTGACCAATGACTGTGGTGTCGGAACCGGTACCGGTGTCGCTCGCACTACCGGAACGGTAGGCGTTGGCGGATAGGTTACGAATTCACACGCCGCCAGTCCCACTGCTGCCAAAGACCCACCGACGCCCCGCAAGAAGCGGCGCCGACTGATCCCTCGCATGATTTCGTTCATACGCCTTCCCTCCTGTACCCCCCAACTCCACGAACAAGATCAAGTGTTGGTCGGCCAGCGGCACCAGTGGTGACCCGCTCTCTTTTCCCTAAGCTTCGTTATAGCCCAACCGCTAAGATTCTACCACGTACGCAATATAGGTTTGTCCAGTCCGAACCCCAATACTTCATTCGCTCACTCCGTTTGCCTGAGCGTACCGTTGCCTGCAAGCGGCCGGGCTTCAGCCACGTGCCGTGCGCCACGCTATACTAGGGAGAACCCCTTTTCCGTCCGCTTGGTTAGATTTTGCTTTCGGTGGCCAATGGACAGAGACAAGGCGGGGGCGAGCGAGCAAACGGCCAAAAAGACAAACAGGCAAGGGAGCATCCAACTCTTGATTGCGGGCGCCAACACTTTTAGTTGCAAGAGCCGGATTCGACCAATATGAGCGCCCAAGATCGTTGCGAAGGTCTTTACTGTGCCTACCGGCCAACGCCTCAGATGAATAAGGCTGCGAGGAGTTAGCGTGACTCTCCTCGCGTTGTTGCTCGTGCTGGGAGCGGCCTTGGCTCATGCCACCTGGAATTTGCTCCTGAAGCGCAGCGGCAGGCCCCTCATCTACACGTGGAACATCTGCGTGGCCGGTACCATCGCCACGCTGCCCATGGCTCTCTACGTGCTTGCCGGGTCAACGGTCTCGCTCGTCGGCTGGGGTTTCTTTCTGGGCACCGCGATCATCCACGCCTTCTACTTCATACTGCTGGCGCAGGCCTATGAGCATGGCGACATGTCGCTCGTCTATCCGCTCGCCAGGGGCATGGGCGTGGCACTTACGCCCATCGGCGCAGTGCTCATCCTGGGTGAACACATCAATCTGCCGCAAGGGCTCGGCATCGCCGGCATCGTCGTGGGGCTGCTCATCCTTCAGATCCCACCGGACCTCTCGCGCCAGACCCTGGCCGCGCACTTTCGACCGGCGGCCGGGCTCATCTTCGCGGTCGTGACTGGCATGACCATCGCCACCTACACGTTGTGGGACAAAGTGGGGGTTTCGCACGTGCCGCCGCTGCTCTACGTGACGGGCGCATTCCTAGGCCCGGCCATCGCCATGTCGTGGATGCTCCGCCACCGGGTGGGTACGCTGCTGGCGGTGTGGCGCGCGCATCCGGTTACGATGGCCGCGGGCGCGGTGCTCTCGCCGCTCGCGTATAGTCTTGCCCTGGTCGCGCTTTCCATTGCGCAGGCAAGCGAGGTGGCGCCACTGCGGGAGGTGGGCGTGGTTATCGGCACGGTGCTGGGCATCGTGGTCTTGCGCGAGCCGTCGCCGGTGCCGCGCATCGGCGGCGCGATTGTGATCGCCTTGGGGGCAATTCTGCTGGCGTATAGCAGCGTTACGGTCTAGCGCGCCCTCCAAGGATGCGCGACTCTTGCGCAATGAGGCGGTGGACAAGTCCCCACGCTGCTTCTTGGCCCAATGCAGGGCGTGGGCGGACTGTCAATTCAGTGCCAACCCAAACCAAACAAGCAAGAATCCCCACTCTCCCTTGGGAGAGAGCCAGCGTGAGGGGAGATAATTCAAGACAAGAACGCGCTCCAAGAGGCGCGACCGAACTACGCTACTTGTGCCAGCACCGCATCAAGCGACTCTTTAGCAATCTTCAACGACACTTCACGCTCTTGGTTCCGGAATTCCTCGTCGAATATCTCGATTGCCACGTAACCGTCGTAGCCGATTTCGGCAATGGCCTTAAACCAACCGGTCAGGTCGATGACACCTTTGCCTGGCAACACGCGTTCCGTATCTTCCAGGGTCACCACATTGTCGTGCGGCGAGTCATTCACGTGCAGGTGCACGATGTCCGAGGCGCGCAGCGAGCGAATCTGGTCCAGGTTCCCTTCGCTTGTGAAGTAGTGGAAGGAATCAAGGATCAGTCCGACGTTAGGCCTGCCGGTCTCACGGAGCATTTCAATTGTGTCCGGCACGTTATTGATGAAGGGGTGCGGCTCCTCCAGCCGATGCGTGCGCAGGCCCAGGAACTCCAATCCGATGGCGATGCCATGCGGCTCCGCTCGCTCAGCGAGAATTGCCGTTCGATCCCGTAGAAGCTGTCTTACCTCGTTTGGCGGCAACGGCATACGGTTTGGGAATGAGGTCCCCGTGCGCCGGCACCCGACTGACGCCGCAAGCGCGCAATTCGCTTCAAATTGCTCCAGCGATCCCATAAACTCCGCTTCCGGGGCAAATATGCCCGCCGCTAAGAAGCCCATGAAGGCCGGCGCGGTATCGTGCGCGGCAAAAAGGTCACGCGCCGCCGCAGGCGATGTTTCCTCGACTAACGCCCGCACTGCGGCAAAAGACGCATCCACGCCGAGAAACTTAAACTGCTTGGCGAGTTCGAGCAGCTCTTCCAGTGAAAAACCTGCTTTCAAGATAGAACCATGAATCGACGGACGAGGCATGTTCATGTTCAACTTCTCCAATAATTCCCGCTCACATGCGGGTCTTTACTACCACATACCTAAAACTTGGAGTCTATGTTCTAACTCTAGTGCCGGAAGTTCGTGCATGTCACGTACCCGATACGAAAGTCTCCTACATTGGTCTTGTATAGTCAAACTCCCAAAAGCCTTCTTCCTCTAGCAGAGCCGCCGGCAGATTGGGCCAGCCTGCCCTACCGATCCGCGCCGCATACATGTCGAGCGCACGTTGCTTTGCTGCCGGGTCGGTCACGGGAACGCGCCGGTCGGGAGACGGTTGCCCTTCCAGTGCCTGCAAGTATATAAACACCCGCGCCTCCCGCGGCGCGACCTCACGCAGCGACCGCGCGATCAGCCGACCCGCTGCGGCAACCGTCTCGTCGGTGCTGGCGGGTGATGGCAAGTATATCTCGCTGGGGTTCAGTTCAACAAGCACGTCATTCAGGTCATGGAGAATCGCATTGAATGAATAGGGCACGCCCTGACCCGAACGCGCGATGCGATACGGGGTGATGCCGGCGTCGAAGAGACCGTCTTTCTCGGTATATGGTGAACGAACAACTTCATCCGGCGCTTCTGCCGTTAATGCATGCAAAGCGCCGTCGGAGTACGAGAGGAATATGACATCCTCCGGTTCCATGCCGAGCGCGCTCCGCGCTACCTGGAGCGCCAACTCTTGCAGCACAGACGCCCCGTCCAGATATTGACGCGGCGTTGGCGTAGCGTTGGCAGGAAGCTCAGCCAGGGCTCGCGCCACGTCAGTTTGAGCATCACCGTTCGTAACATATACGATGACGACGCGCTTGCCATCCTGCTT
>VXOZ01000216.1 GCA_009839775.1 Chloroflexota bacterium
TACGTCTCGTGGGCTCGGATTTGTGTATCAGAGTAAGCGCCTGCAGTACTGCTGCGGTATAATCAAAATGCAACGCCACCGCCGCGCCAAGTGGTGCGGGAGCGGTCTGGCGTATCTGCAATATCCGCCCTGCCCCCGTAGCTCAGTGGACAGAGCAACTGCCTTCTAAGTAGTTGGTCGGGTGTTCGAATCACCCCGGGGGTACCACTGTTTCGCTGTGTCCCTTACAAGGTATTCGCATAAGAAGAGTGTTTGCAAAGGCGCTGCTGCTGATCATCACCCGTTCGCCCTGAGCCTGTCGAAGGGCCGTTCATGCTTCGACAGGGGCTTCGCGCAGCCCTCAGCACGAACGGTTGCAAACACGCCATTAGCCGCCGGCGCCACCGGCGAAGACTCTCGTTACCCATGTCTCCGCAGGCGTCACGAGCGGCGCGCGCAGGACTGCCCCCATACCATACTTCTCCCGGATGGCATCCACGGCCTGGTCGCGTTGGCTCAGCCGGTCCTCCGGTTCAAGCCAGAGCGGCAACTGGCCGCCCGCCGCCGGCGTGAGATCGTGCACGCCCACTCCGATGAGACGATACCCTCCCGCATGAAGGTGAAAACTTGCTAGGAGCCGCTTCGCTTCAGCATAGATGACGTCGGTAGCGTCGGTGGGTCGCGCAATCACCGTCTGCCGCGATTGTGTCACAAAGTCGGCCGAACGCAACTTGAGCGCAACCGTGCGGCCGCGCATTCCTTTCGCGCGCAGCCGTCTCCCGACCTCCTCAGAAAGCGCCATGAGCATGTGAAGCAACGTCGTCCGGTCAAAAACCGTATGGGGAAACGTGGACTCATTACTCACGCTCTTTACCACCCGTGTCGGCACCACCGCACGCGTGTCGCGCGCGTTCGCCAACTGATAGGCCTGCACGCCCCACACGCCAAACGCGCGCTGCAAAGCATCACAGGAATACTCGGCCAATTGACGGATAGTGCGAATGCCGTATACGCGCAGACGTTCCGCCATGTGCGGTCCCACGCCCCACAAATCACCGACCGGCAGTGGCGCGAGAAAGGCGCGCTCGCCACCCTGCGGCACGAGCACCAAGCCATCGGGCTTGCCGGTGCTCGTTGCCATCTTCGCCACCAGCTTCGAACTCGCGATGCCGATGGAGATCGTCAAGCCGCACTCCTCGCGGACGCGCTCCCTGATCTCTTCAGCGACGGCTACCGGGCCGCCCTTCCAGCGCTCCAGTCCTGTCGCATCGAGAAAGGCCTCATCGATTGAGAGCGGCTCCACCGTAGGCGAGTAGTCAGACAGGATGTCCATGACACGCGCCGATTCAGCCTGGTACTTCCGGTAACTCCCTTTCAAGAAGATGCCGTGCGGGCACAGGCGCTGGGCGCGCGCCGCGGGCATGGCGGCGTGAATGCCGAACGCCCGCGCCTCGTAGGACGCCGCCGCCACGACGCCGCGTCCCATGCGCCCGCCGACCATTACCGGCTTGCCGCGCAACTCTGGGTTATCACGTTGCTCGACGGCGGCAAAGAAGGCATCCAGATCCGCGTGGATGATCCAACGTGGCGCCATTGTGTTTCGCTTCGTTCCTCTTACCGTGTGTCTCGACCGGTTACGTCTGCCGGTCATGCCTGCCAGTTATGCTGGTAAGTGTTGGACAGCTTCACGAAAGAACATTCTGGGATGGACACGGAGCGCAACTTCCGGCAGCAGCAAAGCTGCGCTAACACCTATGCATACTGCCGACAGGCAACTGCATGGCTGAGTTTCCGGACAGCCCCTAATGCCTTCCCTACTGAAAACGGTTACACTGGGATTTGCTGCCCGCAGTGTGAGGCCACTGCTACAAGCGGGTATATTGTGCGAGACGCTGAACACAGGAGCAGACGTAGGAAAAATGGTTACATTGGGCGATGGAAAGTACACATACGCAGTCTCCGGCGCGAACTGGGGCAACTTGCCGGCGGGCGCAAACTACAAAGAAGCGACGTCCGTAGCCGTGGACTCCCAAGACAACGTGTACATCTTCAATCGGGGCACGCACCCGATGGTAGTGTACGACTCCGAGGGCAACCTGCTGCGCACCTGGGGACACGGCATCTTCGATACGCCCCACGGCGTGGCGGTGGGACCGGATGACTCCGTCTATTGCATCGATAGCGGTGATTCTACCGTGCGCAAGTTCACGCCGGAGGGCGAATTGCTCCTGACGCTCGGTACGCCGCACGAACCGCCGCCGCCCATGAGCGGCGCGCCGTTCAACCGTCCGACTACGGTGGCGTTTGTGCCGGGTTCGGACGACTTTTTCGTGGCCGATGGCTACAGCAACGCCCACGTGCACAAGTTCTCGGGGGATGGAGAATTGCTGCATTCCTGGGGCGCTTCCGGTACGGAGCCGGGGCACTTCAACATCGTGCACGATATCTCGGTGGATGCTGCCGGGCGCGTGTACATTGCCGACCGTGAAAACCACCGCGTGCAGATCTTCTCGGGGGAAGGCGAATACCTTACGCAGTGGGTCAATCTATCCAAGGCCGCCTGCGTGCTCGCCGATCCCCGCGGTGAAGACCTCGTCTACGTCGGCGAATACTTCGGCGGCATAGATTCAAACAACATGGGCATGGACCTTGGCCCACGCGTTTCCATTCTGGATACCGCCGGTAACGTGCTGGCGCGCCTGGGCAGGGAATCCTACGGCGACGCGCCCGGCCGCTTCTATTCGCCCCACAGCCTTGCCGTGGACTCTAGGGGAGACATCTACGTCGCGGAAGTCTCCTGGAGCGAGTACGGCATGAAGCTCGATCCCCCGCGCGAGCTGCGGTCGCTGCAGAAGCTGATCCACCAACCGGCCTAATTCCAGCATTCTCTATGCGGCTTCACGCTCTAACCGGCAACTGTTTGGCAACGTCACAGGAATCAAGAAGCGGGAGAACCGATGTGGTTCTCTCGCTTCTGTTTCTCCAACCAACGTGCGTCTAGGCGGCACGATCCTTCAAAGCTCAGCCAACCGCGCGCAGAGGGCTAACTCTAGCTCCCGCCCGCGTCGAAGAGCGCGTTGATCTGGTCCTGCATTTGCCGCATGCCCTCAGCCACGCCGAGCTTGGCGTCGAAGATGTCGTTCATACTTGGATTCACACCCTCACGAATCATCTGCGTCCACGTAACCACGTCGTGGGTCGGCAGCGATATGGTAGCGCGGAGGGAATCCTCAAGCTGGGCGCGCGATGGCGGCGGCCCGGATACCTCCGTACTGGTATAGAGCTCCAGCGCGGAGTCAAGCCTGGCCGGGACCTCATTAAAGTTCGCCACGATGCTGTCCTGCACCGGCTTCGTGAGCGAGTGCGCCAGCCACTTCCATCCTGCGTCCGGCACTTCCGACTGCGGATTCATCACGGTGCCGCGGAAGTTACTATTGTTGCCCGTCAGCCCGGTGTTTGGTGCCTTGGGCAGGAAGGTCACGTCCCACTTCAAATCGGGATGGTCCTTGTAGCGATTCCAATACCAGTCCCCCGCGGAGAAGATGGAGACCAACCCTGAAATCATCAGCGCGGACGGATGGAGGCCGCCTTCACGCATTGCCGTGTACTCATCCCTGGTCGGCGCAACGCGATGCTTCTGCACCAGGTCGACGCAGAATGCCACTGCCTCGATCCCTTCTTCCGACGCAGCGGTGCACCGCGTGCGGTCTTCACTCAAGAAGCTGCCGCCGTTCATCTGAAGGTAGTTGCCCCAGCCGGTCTCGATGCCGTGGAGATGCCCCTGGCC
>VXOZ01000113.1 GCA_009839775.1 Chloroflexota bacterium
TCCAAGTCTCTCAACCAGAGAGGGGGCTCTTCCTTTCACGTCCGTCATCCAGATATCCAGCACCTACCTCATGAGCGGAGCACATTCATCGTGAGGCACTTTCCCGGAACCCAGTTCATGAAGATCGATTTTGATGCCTCGCAGGCTGCCGTACCAGGAGACAACATCCCGACTGAGCTCGGGGTCAAGCGGTCCAAGCTTGTCGACACTTGCCGCAGCTATATCCGGCAGCTTGTCGTCCATTCCCCGAATACTAGGCATCTCGGCAAAGTCCCCGGCTTGGAACCGCTCCAGGAAATGCCGGTAATGCTCCTCATAGCCCCGCCTATCGGAATGCCGGATAGTCGAGTCTATCTCGGCGGCCAGCATGCCCGCCAAGGCCCTAGCATCGAGCTTCCGTCGCTTCCACTCCAGCCAAGTAGTACTGAAATGAACGACAAGAGCCCCTAACAGCACCCCCGCCAAGGGAATCCACGCCCTCAGGGTTTCTTCGCCCATACTGCCCTCACTGCATTGCGGTCCGCCGACCCACGCGGCTTACCCCGCCCTTTCGCGACTGTTCAGAAAGGCGTCAATCAACTCGTCGGGTGCTGAAAACCGTCTTGCTTCTCTCTGCACAAACTCTTCCAACGGCATCCCAAGGGCCTCCAGATCGACGTTACCGTTCCGCATCGACAGGCTATCGATCACCTCCGAGAGCTTGCCCAGTTGCGTCTCCCGACCAAACTGCAAGAAATCCGACATGGTCTCCTGATTGTTCTGCCGAAGCAGGGATACAAACCTTTTATGGTTAATTGCATCCCTTGAACGTACAATTCCTGCCTGTTTGTCGAGATAATCAGTGGCGGCGTATTTCTGCAACGTCACCTGCGGTGCAATATGTAGAAAGGGATTGGGTACGTCTCTGACACTCGGATCGACAATCTCCAGTTGCCGGTCGCGGTCGAATTCCAGCCACTCCCGCATTATCCGGTTGATGTGCTCGTCTGAGAATCCGTACCCGATACATACAAGCCTACTGACGTAATTGATGTATGAACGAAAATGTTGAAGCAATTGCGTTGGCAGAACCTGAGTGTGTCGCGAACTGAACTTGAAAGCGCCCGCCAACAGCGATCGACGAAGAAATTGCAATTCGCCGGCTCGATCGGCATATGCAATCTCATTCGAGGCTCGAATTGGTACATCGGGCCGATAGACGAGCTCTTGGTTGGCTGACCGCAGTGCTTCGAGCGGTCCGTCGATGTTGTCTTCCACTGGCAAGAGTTTCAGTAGGTCCTTGCCATCTCGAAAGGTGAAAACATCGAGCGCGCCATGGATTTTGAGAAGATTGACGCCACGCACACCATGCGTGAGAAATGGCATTCCCGAAGACTCGAGGTGTTCGCCGGAGAGCACTTCTGCCTGTAGTTCGCCAATTATCCTACCCTGCTTGTTTCTTCTGGGGAGGCGTACGACTTCGCTGCCAAAGCCGGAATTCAGGGATATCCCGTGCTTAAGGCACAAACATTCGACAATGACATCGTGGTTCAACGAAAAGACCCAGAGAGGCCTATTGGAGTCCGCAAAAGCAGATATGCCGTCGTAGTATGCACTGTTCCGCTTGATAAAATCAGCATTGTTTATATGCCGCCAATAGAGGAGATGGTACACGAGGTCAACCAACCAAGAATACAGACCATGATATTCCTGCGAGTCCGGTGACGACCGAGTGTATTGTACTTCAAGATATCCGAGCAGGCTCTCGTAGTGCTGATCCGGTCTTTCAAGAACGGAAATGAAGTCATCCAGCACTCGATCCTGATACCCGCGTCCTAGAGAACGCCAGTTTACATTGAGCGCCCGAAGTTTCTCGAGTGTCAACCAATTGCAGATTTCCTCGGTCAATCCCGGGACGAGCGGCATGCCAATCTCGTAGGACGCCCCTGCGCCAAGAAACAGCCCTGTAAGCTCTTGATGTGCGTTCATGCTCTGGCCAATAGTTGAACCGCAACCTCAACGCCCAATGCCGCATCGGGCGCAATGCTCTTGGACCGCATATCGAGACACGACCCCCGCTGGTCGCCCGTTGTCCAGGGCGCCGGGCCGAAGGGGCACCGAGCCGATCATAGAGGTAGCACGGAATCCATCTCTTCGGGATTCCAGGTTCGCTCCTCGGACTGCACCCGGCCCGTGGCAGCCGGATTAGCGCTGTCAGCAGGAATCGATACACGACGCGGGAAGCGTTCAGGTCGGATCACCCCCATTCGCTCTCCGAAACTGTAGGTCACGTTCGAGGTTTGGCCGGGCGGCCCGTACGGCACCGAGGCAGCTTGCCAGCGCGGGGAAGTAATCTCGCGCCGCCTTATTCACGACCAGGTTCAGAAGCTCAATTGCTGACTCGGGAAAGCGCGCATCCAGACAGAATCGTGTCCCGGAGTGGTATTGGAGGCTGGCGTCCATCGCGGACCTCCCAGAACGACGAAAACACGTGGAGGGCCTGCGTGAAGGAATCCGGGTCGAGGCTCTAAAACCATCGGCGATCCTTCTTCCTGTCCCGTGCCGCAACCTCGGCCCAACGGGGAACGAGGATCTTCTGCGGCGCGACGATCAAGATGAGACGGTATCATGCTGATTGTCGCGCCATAACGCATCGCAAATTGCCCTGTTGCCGGCCAATGTCCCGACCTAGATGATTGAAAAAGTCTCTCTCGAACAGCTCCAACACCCTATTGTGTTCATTTTCGCCGCCATCCGAATAGGTTGGGAACACAACCTTACCGCCGACAATGGAACCCAGAGACGTCGACCATTTATCATCCGATCGTTGCACATTGACATTGCCGCCGAGAACTCTTGACTCAAATTGAATCGCATATTCCGCTGCCGGGATACCTGCCTGTCTCCTTGTTCGATCCGCCCATGCCGCTAACTGTGCGAACGTCGAAACAACAACCTCCGGATGAAGCGATGCCTCAATCCTTCCTTCTCTACCGGGCCAGGATAAGGTTCTGTTCGACAGGTATCCACATTCAAGTAACCCGTCGCTGTGAATTTCCCAATATACGTATCTTTGAATTCCGTTCATTCTCTCGTGCGTATCTTCACTTCTGGCGCCGCGCAATATTGGCCTCCAATCCGTAGGCCTCAATTCATGAAAGTTGTGTAGAGATTTCAGTTGAAATGTTCTTTCATTCAATTCTCGACGCACTTCGGCGTGTGGCCAGGAAAACTCAGGAATTATATTTCCATTCTCGAATACTTGTTCCAATCTAATGTCGTTTCCAATTGGAACGGCCGTATAGCGCAATCCAAAGGCATCATCCGGGGTTTCCAATCGTTGAAATTCTGAGGTAAAACGGCGATCTCGATCTACCAAGGTGTTTTCTACACGATCCAGATTTCTCGACAGAGAAAGGGTTAGGTCGTGAATTTCCCTCATGCTCAATGTCTCGCATCTATCGAGTCTTCGTATTGGGCACACGGAAGTAGGAATCACGCGATGCGGCCCCGCCAGAGACCGGCCTGTCTGGATACCTACTATTCCACCGTCGTCTTCCACGGGTATTGCCACTATTGAGAGGTTGAGCAGCGGAGGCTCGACGCAATCGCGAAATATCAGCTTCAGGCGCTCGGCCAAATCCTGACAGCGCGGTAGCGGAGTGATGTCGGTTGCGACTCGCGGAGCGCCTTCCGATTCTGCGATACCCAACAACAGCGTGCCGCCGTACGCATTGGCAAATGCGGTGACTTCTTCGACAATTCGATCTCGCGCCCGTTCGCCG
>VXOZ01000395.1 GCA_009839775.1 Chloroflexota bacterium
TTCGTGTATCGTTCCGTCACGCCCTCTTTTGCGCGCTGCAAGTCCGGTCTCCCGCAGCCTGAACTGAGAAAGTGGCTCTCCGCGCGAGCGCTATATCAATTGCAATGCCGTGTGGCGGGGCGCAGCGCAACATGGCACAATGACCAACACAATTTGCGGAGTATGCCCCTATGAAAACCTATAGCCTTGCGATAGCCGGCCTCGGCTCCTTTACGCAACGTGTGCTCTTGCCCGGTCTGCTGGCCTGCGACCAAGTTGACGTCGTTGCTGCTTTTACCCGCAGCCAAGCGCGCGCGGCGGAGATGCAGTCTCAGTACTCAGAGTTGTCGTTGTACACAGACTTCACGCGCATGCTCGACGCCACTACGCCGGAAATCGTCTTGATCGGCACCCCTAATGCTTCCCACGTGCCCATGACGCTCGCGGCCGCGCAACGCGGCTGCCACGTGATCTGCGAGAAACCCCTCGCGCCTACGTTGCACGCAGCCGAACAGATGGTGGCTGCCGCCGAGCGTGCCGCTATCCGCACCGCCGTCAACTTTACCTTTCGCTCTATCGGCGCAGCACGCTACGCCAAGCATCTCCTAGATGAAGGGCGCATCGGACGCATCACGCATATCGCCCTCCTGTACTTGCAGGACATCCGGCACGGACCGGACCGCCCCAAAGTGTGGCGCATGGATGCTGAGACAGCCGGCGCAGGGGCGCTGGGCGACGTGGGCAGCCATGCCATCGATCTGGTGCGGTGGTGGTGCGGCGAGTTTGCTAGTATAACAGGCCATACCTTCACGCACAACGTGCAGCGGGACGGCGGCGCGGTGAGCAACGACGACACCGCTATCTTTGTCGGCCGGCTCGTGTCCGGTCTGCCGGTAACACTGCACGTCAGCCAGGCGGCGGCCGGCCGTTCCAACTCGCTGCGCGTGGAAGTTTACGGTGAAGAAGGCAGCGTGATCTTTACCACGGAGCGTGGCGCGGAGCCGACGGTGCAGGTGGCTCGTCCCGGCGAGATTGGCTTTGCGCAGTCGCAGATTCCCGATGAGTTCACCGTCGCATACGAGGCGTTTCCCGCCTATCACGCGGCGCGGCTGGTGGGCACCATTCTCGGCACTGACTACGTCGCGGACTTTGCCGACGGGTTGGCGGCGCAGCGCGTCGTCGACGCGGTGCAGCGGGCGGCGGCAGACAACGTCTGGGTTGCATTGTCGTAAATGGGGAAAGTCCCGCTAGGGAAGTCTAGGTACCGGTTGCTGTGGAATCGGGCGGTGAGGCGCTATCGGCAGGCACAGCCTTCGTTTCCAACGGCTCTTCGTTCTCCTGCGAAACAGCGTCCACTTGCCCTGCCGGCGGCCCCGGATCGTCTCCCATTTGGGCGATGAGCCACGGCACCACCAAACGCATCGCCAGCACCTGCATTGCCGCTACGAGCGGCACGGCAATCACAATACCGAGTATCCCATACAGCACGCCGCCCGCCAGTACGCCCACCATAACCATGATCGGATGCAGGCCGACGGCGCGCTCCATTACCTTGGGCACGAGTATGTTGTTCTCCAACTGTTGCACGATCACGTACAGGATTGCCGTAGCCAAAGCAATCCAAGGGGATTTGAGCGCGAGCGCCACGAGGATCGCCGGTATGGCTCCTAAGAACGGCCCAATGATAGGGATGATTTCCATGAGACTCGCCCACGTGGCCAGGGCAAGCGGATAGGGTACGCCCAGCACAAAGAGGCCGACAAACGTTACGATCCCGATGAAGACCATCAGGATGACTTGCCCGCGCACCCAGCCGCCAGCGCGTTGGGAGAGTTCGGCGGCGAGGCTGCGCACCTCGGTGGCGCGCTTTGGCGGCAAGAGCGCTATCACGGAACGGTCGAACTTCTCGGTAGCGCTCATCCAGAAGAAGCCGATCACGAACACGGAGACAATTCCAAAGAGGAAGCCGAGGATTTGAAACGGCACCGCTGCCAGGGCACCGATCAGTTGTGTAATTGTACTGGTGAGAGTCGTGCCCAGTTCCCGCACTTGGTCGTCGAAACCCAGGTCAACGGAAAGCTGGTAGAGCCGGGGCACTTCAGTCTGAAACCTCTCGAGCAAATCCGGATAGACCGCATTGAAGCTGCGCACCTGCACGACGAGGGGAGGCACGAGAATGAGGCCGAGTCCGGTCAACACCAACGCTAGCAGGAGGTAGACGATCATTACGGCGACGCCGCGGGGAATCTTCCAGGTGTGCAGCTTGTCGGCGATGGGGCGAATCGATTCCGCCAGCAGAATGCCGAGGAAGAGCAACACCAGCACGCTGACGATGCGTGAGGCAATGATGGCAATGAAGACCGCAAGCAACACCACGCCCGCGCCGAGCAAGAAGCTCATGGGCGTGATGCGAATGTCGCGTGATTCAGGAAGATTGTCCATAGCAATAGTGGGATTCAGGGTAGCACGCCGTTGATTCCTTTGGCAATGCATTGCGCCTGCGGCTGCCTTGCCTTCTAGGGAGGCCTTTGCTTAATCCGTCATTCCGGCGAAAGCCGGAATCCAGTGGTGCTTGTATTACCCACAATAGCTTGACGTCAATTCTTTTCACCCTATCCTTTCCTTCACCCTTGATGCGAAGGAGTTTCGCAAAGGTCTCCTAGGGACCAGAAGAGATGCACCTTGGCGGGCTGGTTCCCTAGCGAGCAGGCACCCGCTGACCCGTCGCTTGTCGGCACTGCCAGTCAGCTTCGTACTGAATTGGAAAAGGCGCGTATCCAGTCTCGCAGATGGATCACCGTGCGCTCCCGCACTGAGCATTAGTATGATCGTCTCTCAAGCAATACATATGTATTACATCTGAAGTATTATAGATACGATAATTATCCGACAGGGCTGTTGGCGAAAGCCACGCGCGCGTCCGGCAGTTGACCTGTTCAACGCCTGCGCGAGACGGCAGGCCCGGCACACGCACCGCGCCACGTCCCGGAGGCTCAAGAGGTGTTAGACGGAGAGCAACAACCGCTAAAGGGAACTGGGACGGGCGAGGCTGCCGGTTCTCTGCAGTGGTTGGAGCGTCACCGCTTGAGCATCGTGCTCTTGCTGGTCGTGCTCGCGGCCATTGCGCTGGGACTCTACGCCTTGCAACTGCGCAACGCCGCGCCCATCAGCATTACGCCGGTGCAAACGGAGTTGCGCGACATCAAGGTGTACATCACCGGCGCTGTCGCCCAACCGGGCGTGTACGCCGCCACTTCCGGCGAGCGGGTCGGCGACGTGGTGGCGCGAGCGGGCGGTTTGACGGCAGAGGCCGATCCCGTTGCGATCAACCTGGCGCGCCGCACGCGTGACGAGATGCACATCCATGTCCCCGCCAAGGGAGAGAGCGCACAGGCGATCACGTCTAGTACAGCCCCGTCACCACTCAGACCCATCAACCTCAACACCGCGACGCAGAAAGAACTGGAAGCGCTGCCGGGCATCGGCGAGGTGACCGCCCGCCGCATTCTAGCCTCCCGGGAAGCAGACGGCCCGTTTGCGAACGTGGACGACTTGCGCCGCGCCGGCGTGCGCGAATCCGTAATCGAGCAGATTCGCAGTCTGGTCGTTGCTGAATAAGGGTTCCACGCTTCCACGCGAAGAAACTCCCTCTCCCTGGGGAGACCTTTGCGCAACCTGGAGCGACAGCCGAAAAAGACCCCCTCTCACTGGGGAGAGGGCCGGGGTGAGGGGAGATTCCCGTCGGTACCGCCCATGACCGCCCTCGTGGAGCGTAAGCAGAG
>VXOZ01000061.1 GCA_009839775.1 Chloroflexota bacterium
GCTTGCGCGGATCGGCGATCTCGTTGGTGACGAGGATGTCCTTGACGCCGCCCGCCACCATCACTTCCGCCTCGCTCAGCTTCGCCACACAGACTCCCACCGCTCCCTGGTCTATCTGCATGTGCGCGAAGAACGGATTCTTGTGCGTCTTGGCATGGGGGCGCAAGTCGACACCGGCGCCATCGGCGAAATCCTGCATCAGGCGCAGGTTGTGGCCGACGGCTTCCATATCGATACAGAGCGCCGGGGTTGGGAGATCGAACTTGTTCACGATGCGCATACTCCTAACCGGGAATTACCCTTCTCTACCTAATCATCCACGTGATGCAGTTGCAGCGGAACCGAATGCTGGCACGTGTACGTCCGTTTGCACATGAGCGCACTCTCGTCCGCCAACTCGTCTCTATTGGGCAATTCAAGTATATAGTCGCCGGTGTTCGTTTGGAACAAAAGGAACTACAGGCGGATATGAACTCCGTTCGCATCGTATCGTGTCGATACGCTGTATCGAGTACGGGACAGGCTCTGCGCTTGCCTGTCCGGAGTACTTCGACAAGCTCAGTACAGGCTTTGTCGAAGGATCGAAGGGTGAACGGTCCAGGGAAAGCGAGTATTCCAATCCCTCACTCCGGCGAACGCCGGAGTCCAGAGACGGTGCAATATGACCCCGACCTCGTACGTCAAGGCGAACAAGGGTCTACGTCCAAAAGAAAAGATGGATTCCGGCGTTCGCCGGATTGACGGAGGTTGGCGTTCTATTTTCATGGTAATCACCATGGCCGTCTGCCGACCACACAAGGGAATGAAAATGAACGCACATCTCTCCGTTCGTGCTGAGGGCTGCGCGAAGCCTGGGCTTTGCGAAAGCCCTTGTCGAAGCATGGACGGAAGGAGGAGTGTCGAAACCTGTCAATCGCTTCCGCCGTTCACCCTTCGACGCTGCTCAGAGCCTGCCCCGTACTCGATACGGGGGCGAACGGCTTGGTCACGCTATTTTCAGAGTAATGACGGAGGTTGGAGTTCTATTTTTCATGGTGATGACGAACGATGCGCCCCTCGCATTACCCTCTCACACTCGCTCATTTGTAGGCTTTCTTCAACATACAAATGACGGATCAGATAACTGCCTTTCTCCATGTTAGACAACTGAGTTCCCAAGGCCGCACAGGCTGGTAGAATACAGTGACAACATAGTTGGCCTCCCGGTTGTTTCTTTCCTGTGTATCTTGAGGAGAACGATGAAAGTCTACGTGATGACCGACATGGAAGGCGTGGCGGGGGTCATAGACTCGCCGAACTACTGCTTCCCCGAATCTCGCTACTACGAGCGCGGCTGCGAGCTTACCACGCTGGAAGTCAACGCCGCTATCGAGGGCGCCTTGGAGGCCGGTGCAACGGAAATAGTCGTCACGGACGGCCACGGTCATGGAGCGATCACGCCTGAGATGCTGCACCCGGCAGCGCAACTCTTGAAAGGACGTCCGCGGCCCATGGGCGCCTTGATCAACGCATCGTTCGACGTCGCCATCAGCATCGGCCAGCATGCCAAGTCCAATGCCCTCGGCGGCCATCTGGCCCATTCCGGCTCGTTCAACGTTGAAGACCTGACCATCAACGGCGTCTCTATCGGCGAAAGTGGCCGGAGTTTTTTGAGCGCGGCGTACTTCGGCGTGCCGTACGTTTTTCTGAGCGGCGATCTGGCAGCGGCGGAAGAAGCCAAGGCGCTGGCGCCCGGCATCGAGACTGCCGTGGTGAAGGAGGGCCTCGACCGGGGGTCTGCCACCGGCCTGGGCATGGACGAGAACCGTGCGTTCAACGGCGCCGCCATTCACCTGCATCCCACCAAGGCGCGTGAGCTTATCTATGCCGGCGTGAAGCGCGGCATCGAGCGCCGCGACGAAATCGAGCGTTTCTGGCTGGAGCCGCCTTACACCCTCGTGCATACCTCGCGTCCTGAGAACGGCGTACCCGGTAGGGAAGCGCGCGTGACCGGCGATGACATTCTCAAGGTATTCAGGACTCCGCTCGAGTTGGGCAAGCACGTCGAGGCGCGGTGACGATAGCAGCGCAGTATACTAAGCCTTGTGAGCGCTAGGGTCGCCAACGTAGCCCAATTCACGATTGTGCGAGCTGCGCAGATGAAGCGACGTTGGGGTCCCGTAGCGCAGGTTTGTAACCTGAGTCCACCGCAATCGAAAACTGTTGCGACGACTACCCTGTACCGTAGTAGTGTTGGCACCGGGATCTTGGGCTTGGCTGCTATCTAGTGTCGCTTATGGAAGGGTTAGGCATGACCTACACGTTGCTCTGGGGTGATACCCACATCCACGCGGAATACTCGGTGTGCTTCAAGCCGGAGGTGATACCGGACGGCTTTGACGGCTCGCCGGGGGACTGCTACCGCTACGCGCGCGACGTGGCGGAAATCGACTTTGCCGCCGTCACCGACCACACTTTTTCGGGTATAGGCAAGAAAGTGCCCATCGTGCTCACCGAGGACCAGTATGGAGTGATCCTGGAGGCGAACCGCGCCTACCATGACCCGGGCAGGTTCGTGACCTTTCCGGCGTACGAGTGGAACTCGCCCCTCGACCGCACCTACGGCCACCACAATGCCTATTTCTGTGACGACGAGCCGCCTTTGCTGCCCAGCGGCCACGACATAAGCTCTATCGACGAGATGTGGGCGGCCTTCGACGAGTTGCCGTACGAGGCGATGATGATACCGCACCACCTGGCGCGGGACCAGACGCCCTATGATTGGTCCACGCTCAATCCGCGCTATGAGCCGGTGGTGGAAATAACGTCCAATTGGGGGAACTACGAATACAAGGGCAACCCGCAAGCATGCGATCCCAACTGGTCGCCCGGCGTGCCCGGTTCGTTCCTGCAGGACGGCCTGGCGCGGGGCCACCGCGTGGGCGTGATCGGCAGCAGCGACAGTCACTCCGGCCACTCGGGCGGGCACCACCCTCCATTCGACCCCAAGATCCCGGGCCGTCCGGCCAACCCGATAAGTGCCGCGCGCAATTCGTATCGCCGCAACATCCTGGGCGCCGGCCTCGCCGGCGTCTACGCGGAGGAATTCACCCGCGAGGGCATCTTTGCCGCCCTGCACGCCCGCCGTTGCTATGCGGCCACGGGCAGAAAAATTCGCCTCTGGACCGAGACGAACGGCCACATCATGGGCGCGGACGGCGGCACGCTGCCGGATAAATCTCGCACGGTCCACGTGGCCGTAAACGGAACGGCACCTATTGCGCATATCACCCTCGTGCGGAACAATGTCGACGTGCGGCGCTTCCATCCGCAAGAGCCGACGGCTGACGTCACCATTGACCTGGTGGACGACGATCCCATGGAGAAGATCGTGAAAGTCTCGCCCCCTGTTGCTGACGGCAATGGCGCGGCGCTGGTCTACTACTACGTCCGCGTGGTGCAGGCCGACGAACGCACTGCGTGGTCGAGCCCGGTGTGGTTTACTGTTTCGGCATGAGACCCTGGATGGAACTGGCTACTCTCCACTGCGAGAAATGCCAAAGCCTCCCGTTTCCTGGACTTCGCTCAAAGTGAGGTGTGAGAAGCCCTCCGCCACTTCCTCACTTTCTGCCATAGACGGGTAGATTTCGCGCAGGTATCATAGCGCCAACTGAAGATGGATTCCGCGTCCTCGAGCGAGGCGAGCTTTCGCGGAAATAACGGAGACGACGCTAAGCCCGCCCGTTTCGCAATCCGTCACTCCGGCGAATGCCGGTGT